>DDLS01000187.1:7410-13180 GCA_002340255.1 Cyanobacteria bacterium UBA2566 | reverse complement strand
TTACCGCGCGAAGCGCTGTATGTTCGTCAAATCCTAATGCCGGTTTATGTTGTGCATTGTCATATCTAAAAATTAAGCTGGTATCTTCAGACTGATACTGATAAGCATAGCTGACTCGGTTCAAGTCATGTTTGCTGGCAGAGGTGGTGACATACTCCCGGATATAGAGTTGTGATTTATCGATAAGGGTGATTTTGATGTTTAAAAGGGCTTGTCCACCAGCTCTGACTTCAGAATTAAATGCGATTGCCTCCACCAACCCATAATCTTCTAATCTTTGCAGCGCTCCCCTAACCGAATCAATATATTCATTAACTGACATATTCTAAACTCTTGAGACTCTTAATTTTTTCCTCTAGTTCTAAAAAAAACTGATATTCTCCCATCCACTCGACATATTCTAAGTCTCGACCTTCCATATCTTCTGCTGCCAGTCTATCCTGGAACTGGCTCGATCGCTGTTGATATTTCTCTTCAAAATAATCCAGCCGCTTTCTGGCAAGTCTTTGGCTGTTTTCTAACCGACAGAGTTCGGCGGCTATCGCCTTTTTAACCAGTTCCCTCACTCCCTCTGGGTTATCGGTTTTGAAAATAAGTTCTGCCATTTTGTCACCGCTTCATACTTTCCCCTTTCAGTATAAAGCCATCTCGGAATGGCGATCGCTCCCTATCCCTTTCCGCACCTCCAACCAGAGGCAATATTGCATTTGCACCCAGGGGCGATCGCCCCCAAATATCTGCTAAAATCAAAACAAATCCTCGACAATAACCGAGAATATAGAAACAAAAATAACTCAAACTATCGTAGAAATTAATCCCAGCGTTTTAGCGGGTTTAGATGTCCTATCCCCAGAAGAGAGAGAACGGGTTTTAAAGGCGATAGCCTCCCTGGAAAACTTCTCCCCAGAACCCCCGATGACATCGAATATTCAGAAATTCAGACCCGAACAACCTTTTTATTTGCTGAAAAGCGATATCTCGAACCCAGAGAAAAAAGGAGATTGGATTGGCGAAGCAAAAAATTAATTGTTAATTCTCAGCATATCCACTGTATTACATTTGATGAATTAGCGGCGATTTTATCTACCCGGTTGGATAAGTATCAGCTAATTTTCGGAGATAATTAGCTCTTACCGCCCCCCCAACCAGGGGCGATCGCTCACAATTGCCAACGATTTATCCTTCGCCACTGGAGTCAGCATTGCCTTTTTCACTATCCTTAATCTCAACTTTCCTTGAACTTCTCTAAGCGCGATAGCTGTTGTAATTGTTTCAATAGTTCAGAACGTAACATAAAAAGCCCTCATTTTTAATGGATTTGACTTATGATAGGTTTTGGCTAAACGTAACTTAAGATAACATCGCCATGCCCACAACCGCAGATTTTTTACAGGCTTCAGAATGGTTTGCGATCGCCACTGGAGTCACTATTGCCTTTACCGTCCTTTGCTTTATCTTCAAGTGGGGGTTTCGCTTTCGCTTTGTTGGTGTGAGTTCGTTTATGGTGGTCTTAACCGTCAGTGTATTTGCCTTAAGCTTAGTTCCCTTTACCCGAACCGTCGTTCCCGGAGCAGTGCGTTACTCTCTGGTGTTCGACAATGGCGCAACTCATACCGTGATTGCCGTACCGCACCAAATTACGGAATCGGAATTAGAAGCAACTCTTAAACAAGCAGCCATGAACCTCTTTTCCTATGGGCGACCAACAACAGAGGGCGATCTCCCTACTGTACTGGCACGCACTATTATCCACCCCGAACCCCAAATATCCGAACCGATCTATTTAGGAAAAGCTGAACAATCGGTCTATCAGGAAGATCGAGACATTAAAGTAGAAATTAACCAACAACAACTAAACCTACTTCAGACTTTAAATCCTTCTTAATTAGGAGATGCTATAGATGATCCAATCCACCCCATTAACTTCTGACTCTACAACTTTGCTGCGCTCGATCGCTCCAGTAGCCAGTCGGATAACCATTCATGTAGCACCAACACGAGCGATCCGAGGATCGCAGATTTTAGACGAATGTGGCCCAGAATTAGCGGCTTTAGGTCAGCGTCCCTTGGTAATCGGGGGCGATCGCTCTTTGAATGCGATTAAAGAGCGTCTATTTCCCGTTCTTCAAGACCAAGGGTTAACGGCTCAAACGGCTTCCTATCTCCCGGACTGTAGCGAAACCTCTTTAGACACCCTACGCCAAGTGGTAGCCGATCATCAAGCTGATTTTATTATTGGTGTCGGTGGGGGTAAAGCCTTGGATACGGCTAAATTGGTTGCCCATCAATGCCATTTGGCGATCGCCACCCTACCCACTTCTGGAGCAACCTGTGCCGCTTGGACTGCTCTCTCGAATGTCTATTCTGATCGGGGGGCATTTCTCTATGATGTTCCTCTAGAGCGCTGTCCCGATCTGCTGATCCTGGACTACAATCTGATGCTCACTGCTCCGAAGCGGACATTAGTCGCCGGAATTGGAGATGCGATCGCCAAATGGTATGAATCCTCTGTGAGTAGCGGTCATTCGGAACAAACTTTAATTATCGCAGCCGTGCAACAAGCTAGAGTTCTGCGCGATATCCTTCTGCAACATTCCCTAGAAGGACTGCAAAATCCTGGAAGTGAGACCTGGCAACAAATTGTCGATGCTTGCGTGTTGATGGCGGGAGTGAGTGGCGGCTTGGGGGGCGCTCAATGTCGCACCGTAGCAGCCCATGCCGTACATAATGGTTTAACTCATATTTGCACCAATCATAAGACCCTCCATGGGGAGAAAGTTGCCTATGGCATTTTGGTGCAACTGCGCCTAGAAGAAATGATTCAAAATAATCATTTAGCTCTCTCTGCTCGCCAACAGTTGATTCAGTTTTACGATCAAATTGGTTTACCCAAAACCTTAGAAGACTTGGGTTTAGCGGAGGTAACATTAGCTCAATTACGGCAAGCTGCGGCGATCTCCTGTGCTGCATCTTCGGATATCCATCATCTTCCCTTTGCCGTAAATCCAGATCAGTTGGTGGCAGCCATGGTTTCGACCCTGAATTAGAGGGAATAGGGAATAGGGAATAGGGAATAGGAAAACCGGGTTTTCCTTCTTGCTTCTTGCCTTTTGCCTCCCAATTGCCTATACCTTCTCGATTATGGTAATAATGTGAAATTACAACTCACCACCAATAAGGAGACCTTATGGCTGTGCAACCCCCACCCCCTCCTCCCATTACGCCCCGTCAGATGAATGTATTGCGTGTGGTTACGGCCATGGCGTGGTCTGATGGGGAGTTAGCCACGGAAGAAGTGGATGTGATGCTCGATCGCTTTAGTCAGTTGTTTGCTCCCGGAAATTCAACGCAACAGGAGGCACTTAAACAAGAGTTACGGGATTATATGATGCAAAATCTGCCTCTAGAGGAGTTAATTCCGAAGTTAGAGACCGTTGAAGAGCGTAAAGTTGCCTTGAAATTGGGGTATCAAGTAATTGCCTCTAGCGCCCGTACTCCTGATGAAGATTTGATTAATGCTGAAGAGGAAGAAGCGTATAAAAAGTTGGTTGAATTAGTGAATTTGCCCCCGGAAGAAGCCGCTACTATTGCCCAGGAAGCAGCTACAGAGATAGCTAAAGACCAAACGATGGTGGATACTTTGACTCAAGAATTGGCTAAATTTTTCGAGTCATAAATCCGTAGAATTGGCGTTATAAGGAGCGATCGCTGGCTTTGGACTCTGCTGTAAGCGGCGATCGCCTCTCCCCGTCAAAATCGGTTGCTCTAGCAAACCCCGATATGCTGAGGAAATCTCTGATACCATTTCTCTATGATGATGCGCTTTAAAAAGGGGCCCCAGCCCCTTGTCTCTCAGGGATCGATTAGTTGCAAGATTAAAGAGAAATGGTATGAAATGCTAGAATTCAGTTATCCCGAACGCATAATTGTCTTGCGATCGCTCAAGTTTAACGCCAAAGCTCAATAGCGTCCCATGTCCTACAGCAGCTTTAAAACCCTTGCCAGCATCCAAAGCACCTTTGGACTCGAGCTTGACGAAAGCCAAAATCTTTTTGCTCAAACTAAACCACGTCAGCCGAGCGATCGCCTATCCATCACCTTGGCAGAAAATATCCCCCTCGCTAATGCAACGAACACGGAAAAAGCTCGATCTGAACTGATTATCGCACCCGTTCTTCTCGAAATTCGTCGCAGCTTTCAGGGACAAATAGGCTTTTTTTCCGGGACTGAATTCAGCGTTGAACCAGAAAAAGGATTGCACGGCTATTGCGATTATATTTTGACCGCTTCACCGGAGCTTTACGAAATCAAAGCACCTATAGTCACTATAGTAGAAGCCAAAAATGAAAATATTAAAGGGGGACTGGCCCAATGTATTGCCGAGATGGTGGCAGCCAGGGAATTCAATGCAGCAACCAATAATATCGGTCTAATTCTCGGTGCAGTTACAACCGGAACGCTGTGGAAGTTTTTGACCCTCAATGGTCAAGTTGCTGCTATCGATCTAGATGAGTATTATATTAAGGAAATTGCCAAAATTCTTGGCATCTTAGCCACTCCTTTTCAGAAACTCATCTCAAATCCGGAAAATCAACTGTCCATTTGATGAAAAGTGATAATAATTGTCATTCATTCGCTCAAGAAGAGACCAGCTGATAGGAGGTGGGTGTTCCACAGAGGTTCAAAAATTTGCCAGAAGTCTAAGCCCTGTCGGGCACGCTACACGAACGACATCACAAAAAAGTTCTTCTAGACTAAACATGGAGCAAAGGAGGAGTTTCTAGTTCCCACTTTTAGCCTACTCCCTTTGCTCCTCCCAAATCACAACTATAGTCGTTTTAATTAAGATTGGGACAATCATGATGGGTTTACAACTTGAACGACTGTAGGAGTAAACGCCATTTGCTCTTACCGTTGTGTCCCATCCTTAATTAAAATAACTATAACGATCGCCCCCTTAACCAAAACTGACGTTTCCTTACGCCTGAGACTCAACCAAAGATATTTTCCGAGCGATAATCAGCTTCCGGTTCAGCAGAAAAGGGAGCATCAGTTTTACCCTTGGCTCTGGCTTTTGCCTTCGATGCACTGCGCTTCAGAGCTTGCAAACGGGCTTCATAACGGCTGCGCTGGCGTTTTTTCGGGTTTTGTTCAATCAAGATCTTCAAGGCACTGCCCAGACTCTTGTAGGCATTGGGTAGCGTATAGCCAAAGCGAGTTGCCAAGGCGATCGCCTTTTCATCCGCTTGAATCGATTCTTGTAGGGTCTTCTCTGGGTTATTTTTCTGATAGAGACGATAGCCAGAAACCCCACATAACGCCAGTGCCAAGAGGAGCAGTAAGCCATCTTGTACCCAAAGCTCTCCCACAGCTCCCCCTAAACCAATGGCTAGAGCTGCCATTTCCCAACCATCTTTGGGAATCGTATCATTCTGAATCCGCCCCACTTCATGCCAAAAAAGCAAATTTCGTTGGTCGATCGCCAGTTGATCCCATTTAGCTAAATCAATTTGAATTTCAACTTCATCATTGCCAATTTCTTCGGATCGCACTAGGGGAGGGTTCATTTCTGTTGCCACCTCTACGATCACCCAACTTTGCAGTTCTGGCGGTAATAAGCCTTTTAAGCGGCGCAGTTCATTCATTTCTGCTCTTGCAGAGGAGGTTGCATAGGATTTCATATCGCTTGCCCTAGAATCTGACAAAATAAGTAGATCGTCTTATGTTGAGTATATCTTGGACGATGGCTGAATGGGGAATGGGGAATGGG
>DDLS01000187.1:0-7231 GCA_002340255.1 Cyanobacteria bacterium UBA2566 | reverse complement strand
AATAGGGAATAGGGAATGGGGAGCAAGGTGTTTCTGTGTCTCCGCGTCTTCCCTATCCTCCCCATCCTCCTACTCCCCGTAGGATTCTGTGGTAATTTTCCCTCGAAAGACTACGTAGTTATAAAGCGTGTAGGCTAACAGAATTGGAATCAGGAAGCCCACAAAGATGATCATAAACACCAATGAGCTAGTGTCTGAGGCAGCTTGATAAATGGTGATGCTCGGAGGAATAATGTAAGGGAAAATCAAGAATCCTAAGCCCAAAAAAGAGGAAAAGAATAGCAAGACGGTCCATAACAATGGAGTGAACTCCCTTTCTTGTTGGAGACTACGGTAAAGCAAGAACACCAGCAAAATACAAGCTACTGGGATGAGGGAAAAGAGGTAAACTTGAGGCGGTTCAAAGAGCCGAGAGCGTACAGAATCATAGAAGATAGGGGTGCTAATCGTAATGAACACCGCACCTAAGAATGTGGTCAACGTGGCAATTTTAGCGGTTTTGAAATGGGTTTGTTGTAGCTCTCCTGTGGTTTTCATGATCAGATAGGTGGAGCCAATCAAAACATAGCCTTGGATTAGGGTTAAGGCGACTAAGACCGATCGCCAGGTTAACCAGTCAAAAGGGCCGCCAATAAAATGTCCGGCTGCATCCACGTTAATGCCTTCAAACACCGTTCCTAGGGCAAATCCTTGACCCAGGGCAGCGAGGAAACTACCGATACCAAAGGCATAATTCCAGAAAAACTTGCGTTCTGAATTTTCCCGAAATTCAAAGGAAACGGCCCGGAATAGCAAGCCAACCACCATGATCACTGCCGGGAGATAGAGGGCGTTTAAGACTGTTCCATAGGCAAGGGGAAAAGCTCCAAATAGGGAACCTCCCATCAGAACTAACCAGGTTTCGTTCGCATCCCACACATTACCTAAACTGGTCATCAGGAGCGATCGCCTTTCTTCAGAAGATGAGGTGATCGAAAGAATCCCGACCCCCAGATCGAAGCCATCTAACAGAACATAGAGGAACAGAAAAAGTCCCAGAATGAAAAACCACAGTTGAGGAAGAAAATATTCTAGAGATTCCATAATCAATAGGGAATGGGAAATAGGAAAAAGAGTGCTAACTGGTAACTGGTGAGCCAGAATTATCCTTGATTGGAGTATTACTGGGTAACGGAATCTCTAAATTGGGACCTTTGCGAATAATACGAGAGCCAAAATACAGAGCAGATCCCAGGAAAAAGATGTAAATACTGGTAATTCCCACTAGAGAGGTAAGGATTTCTCCAGGAGGCAGATGAGAAGCCGCGTCTACGGTACGAATCTCGCCGTAAACTGTCCAGGGTTGTCTTCCCACACAGCGCACAATCCAGCCCGTTTCTACGGCAAGATAGCCCAAGGGAGCAGCAAAAATCCAGCCTCGTAACAGCCATTTTTGGGCGGTAATTTTCGCTTCCGCGAGTTGACCTCTAAGCCATTGCAGGACAGTTACTGTGGCTAAAGCGGCTAAGAATAACCCGATCGCAATCATAATGCGGAAGGAATAATACACTAATCCCACCATATGGGGACGGTCTTCATAGGGCCATTCTTTGAGTCCATAAACCGGTTCAGAGAGTTGGGGTTTTAGCTCCAATAGATAGCTCAGAGCATAGGGAAACTTAACTTCCCAATCATTGGCTTGTGTTTCTCCATTGGGAAGTGCCACCATACTCCATCCGGCGGTTTCTCCTGCGGGAATCGTTTCCCATTGAGCTTCCATGGCAGCGAGTTTAGTCGGCTGATGGTGATAGACTTGTTCGGCACTCAGGTGACCGATAAAGATTTGTAAGGGAGCAACGGCGATCGCCAGAGCTAAAATAATTTTCAGGGATTTGCTAAAAAAGGCAACATTGCGACCATTAATCAAATACCACGCACTAATGCCACCAATCACAAATAGCGACGTTTCCAACGTAGCGAAAAACATATGTAGGAAACTGTTAACCATAAACGGGTTAGCAATAGCGGCAAAAAAGTCGTGAACCACAAACTTGCCATCGATAAATTCCCCACCTGCGGGAGTTTGTAACCAAGAATTAGCCGATAAAATCCAGAACGTAGATAAGTTGGCTCCAAAGGCTACTAAAATCGTAGAGATATAGTGAATAACCGGGGGAACTCTGTTCCAACCAAACAGCATGATACCGAGGAAACTGGCTTCGAGCATAAAGGCCATCGTTCCTTCAAAACCGAGTACTGTGCCAAAAAAGTCGCCCACCGCTTCGGAAAACGGGGCCCAGTTCATGCCAAACTGAAAGGCCATGGGCAGTCCAGAAGCAACTCCAATCCCAAAGTTGAGGACGTAAATCTTAGCCCAAAATCGGCAATGACGATAATAGTCTGGATTGCCAGTTTTCAGCCATAGACCTTCCAGGATAACCAGGAAAATACCCATGCCTGTCGTCAGAACGGGCCAGAGCATATGAAAAATTGCAGTTAAGGCAAATTGAATGCGTGAAAGCGTTACCGTATCTGAGAGCCAATCCATGAACTACCTGCATGTTCAGTAAATTTTGTCTCTTTTGGTATAACGGATAGTTCGGAATTTGGGCAAGGGATTGGAAGAACACTTTAAGAAAATTTACAGAATCTTCTAACTCTTCTTGATTACGACACAGAGGCACGGAGCGATCGCCTGAACCCAAGATCCAAGAGATCCGATTTATCCTTGAGATCCTCGCATTTTCAGGGTTTCAACTTGGTGTTTTAAGGCAGATCGATCGTCGGGGTTAATGGAAATGGCTCGATCAAAGGATTCGATCGCTTCTTCAATTTGACCCAGTTCCCGTAAAGCCAATCCACGATTATCCCAGGCTTCATGATAATCGGATTTGAGCTTAAGGGCTTCATCAAAAGCCGCGATCGCTTCACCATATTTGCCTAAGTTCAGCAGTGCAACCCCCTTATTCCCCCACGCTTCATACAGTTCCGGTTGTAACTCTAAAGCTTTTTCATAGGATTCTATCGCCGCTTGGGGTTGCCGTAACATCACTAAAGCGTTACCCCGATTTAACCAGGCTTTGTAAAATCCGGGTTGCTCACTTAGAACGCGATCCCAAGTGGCAATCGCATTGGCATATTGTCCCCCTTTGGCTTGTTGCATCCCTTGGTTAAACAAAATAGTCGCTTCATCAACTGTGCCATTGGCTTGATGTTGTTGATAAATTTGATAAAGTTGCTGATAAATCGCTTCTACAATTTCTTCAGGATTTTGACTATTGATACCCACTTGCTGCGAAAATTGCCCCATCAAGTTGGGCATTTCAGTTAGTTTTTCCAACAATTCATTCAGGCTCACGGTTTCTGTCCATTGTTTTCCATGGGCAGTGTAGGCGAGGTTAATCACCGGTTGTTGTCGAATATAATCCTCTATGGAAGTAGCGACTTCTGCTTGAACTTCACTCACCGGCTCTGGTACAGGGGCTTCCGGCGGAACTTCACTCACCGGTTCTGATACAGGGGCTTCCGGTGGAGCTTCACTCATCGGTTCTGGTACAGGGGCTTCCGGCGGAACTTTACTCACCGGTTCTGGTACAGAGGCTTTCGGTGGAGTTTCACTCACCGGTTCTGGTACAGGGGCTTCCGGCGGAACTTCACTCACCGGTTCTGATGCGGAAGTTTCTGGGGGATCGGCCCATAAATCAGAAACAACTTCTGGGTAAAATAAAGGACTACTCTTAGAATCACTCGCTTCCACATCAACCGTATCCACCTTTCCTGGAGGCGTTTCAGAAGGGGGGGCACTGGCAATAACATCTAAAGCTGGGTTTTGAGGTGGAGGCGTTTCTGATAAAGGTTCTGATGGAGTAGAATCGGGAACCGTTGAAGGAGAATTAACCGTTACGCTCGGAGTCATATATTCCCATAGAGAATTTCCTTGGGAGCGTAAGCGCAGTTGCAGTCCTATTTCATAGATAGCTTCTCCTACCAATTGCCATTTGGGGAGCGATCGCACCATTTCCCCAACTTTCATCATCTGAGTCGCTTGCTGAGTTTGAGCCGATCGCCCTCCTAATAGTCGAGCGCGATATTCTCTTAACCAGTCTAGCCATTGATCCGAATTAGTGCGATCGCCTAATTTTTCAAAAAAGAGTTCCACCCTCTCTACTTGCCATCCCCGATCCACCCCCTCCATTAATTGCCGAAATAAAAACTCATAATCTGCTTCACTCAGACGCGAAAGGACTTCTTCTGATGAACTCTGATGCAGATCGGATTCTGTGGAACTCCCGGTTAAGATCTTCTCTCCAGGATTAAAGATTTGCCCCAGTAAACTCTTGAACCATTGCCAAAGCTGCCTCATGATCTCCCCATCTTGTTGCACATTTAGCCTCTTTGATAGATTAGCAGTTTTTGGATTGGGCTGAATCGGAAATGGAGAAGATTATCACGTCAGTCCGGGAGTCAGTAGTCAAAATGTGATTAAAATAGCTATAGCGCCCAGCGCTATAATTCAATGAGCCTAATCTTGGAGAATAGTATGTACTCACCGTTTCAGAGTCAAGCGATCGCCTGGAGAATGGGGGCAGGATGGATTAGTGCTGGGAGTGTTTGGTTACTTAGTCTTTCTCCCGTTCAAGCCCAATTTGCCAATCCTAACCGTCCCACATTTTTTCAAGAGGGTTATCAACAACTGCAAGAAGAGGTTCAACGACTGCAAGCCTCTCCTGACGATCGCCCCCTTTTAACTGTTGATACGGGTAAACTACAATGGCAACATTTCATTTCGCGGGCAGGAGAATTCAAAGTCTGGATGCCCACAGGTCTTTCTACCCACGAACAACAGTCAATGCCTACTCTGGTGGGCAATTTAGCCTTTGATGTCTTGACGACGAATCAGGAAAAGTCTCGCTTTATTGTGGCGTTTTCCGATCCACAAACAGAAATTGCCCATCAAGGTGAGGCAATTCTCGCTCAAGTCTTGGATACCATTGTTCAAGATACCGGTTTTTCCGTTCAAGAGACGATGGGAACGGATAATCAACAGGATATAGTTTTAAATGATGGGCAAGAGAATATTCAACTGCGAATGATGGTGATGGGCGATCGCATTTATATCTTAGGAGTAGGGTATCAGAACACTCAGATCAAAGCGCTAGATATCGAGGCCTTTTTCAACTCTTTTCAACCCCTATTTTAAGGATTGGATGCAACGCTGCATTCTCGCATTCGTACATTGGGGGGGCACGGATAAAAGTGCCCCAGATTCAGTTGTCCAGATAGAGATTAACAAGAGACAGGGTTAAGCTAACAATAATGTTTTCGGCGAGAACCGCCTGTCTGAGGGTTCTTCTTCTGGTTGTGGGTTATGAGCTGCTCTCACCAATAGACGGTTGCTTGAACAAACCTCCATTTCTCCAGCTTGCAGGGCATATCGCCATTGCCGCCCTAACCGCCAAGCCCGGAATTTAAAGATATTCCATCGGGGGTTAGAAGGATAGAGCGCAAAGCCTGCTCTGAGTGCAGGAATATGTTCTGGAGAAAGATCGGTATGGACGTTAATCGTTTCCGTCAGTGGTATAACAGCAGCAGTGCGGTGTTTGATGGTCTGAGTCACTCATTGTACCCCCTGCTTGTTACTACCAATACTTTTTTAGTATATAACAAATTGTGAAGTTTATTCAAGAGGCCCAAGGTGGAAATTAGGGATGAAAATTGCAATTATTGGATGTGGTTATGTCGGAAGTGCCTGTAGTCGATATTGGCTCGATCGAGGGCATCAGGTAACGGTGACGACGACGACACCAGAGCGAGTAAGGGATTTAGAGGCGATCGCGAATCAGGTTATGGTCTTACAAGGAAGCGATCGCTTACAACTAAAGAAAATTATCCAAGACCAAGAGATTATCCTCCTCAGCGTAGGCGCAAAACGCACCAACCGCAGCCCAGATGCTTATCGAGATACCTATTTGGGAACCGCTCAAAGTCTAGTTTCTGCCCTGGAAACTGCACCCCAAGTTCAACAGATCATTTATACAAGCAGTTATCAAGTGTATGGCGATCGCCAAGGGAACAGCGCCGATGAAACAACCCCAGTTGCTCCTGTCTCTGATAATGGTGAAATCTTAGCCGAAACGGAGCGGGTTCTCCTAAATGCCCACACTCCAGATCGTAAAGTTTGTATTTTTCGTCTTGGGGGAATTTACGGTCCGAACCGGGAACTCATCAAAATTTATCGCACCATGGCAGGAACCGCTCGTCCTGGAACGGGACAAGAAGCCACCAATTGGATTCACCTAGAGGATATTGTGGGAGCGATCGGCCACAGTTGCCAGCACCGGTTGCACGGTATTTATAATTTAGTCGATGATGCCCATTTAACTCGCCAAAACTTTCTCGATCGCCTATTGAGCTTACATCACTATCCTGCTGTTACTTGGGATGCCAGCTTACCCGATCCTAGACCCTATAATGTTTGGGTTTCCAATCAGAAAATTAAGGATGCTGGCTATCCGTTTCAATATAGCGATCGCCAATTCAATTAACCTTGAGTAGCACAAGTAAGGGCGAAATCTTTTTTGCCCCTACAATCTATTTCTATCCCCTCATGAAACTTAAACTGATTACCGCTAATCTTCGCTACGATAAACCTGACCCAGGGAATTCTAATTGGCAGTTGAGACGAGAGGCTGTTGCTGGGTGGATCTCCCAAGAGCAACCCGATATTCTGGGAACTCAAGAATGTTTAGCCCATCAAATGCTCGATCTACATCGTCGCTTACCCGAATATCAGAGTATCGGGCGCGATCGCCAGGGGAATGGTGGCGGAGAATATTGCGGGATTTTCTATCATCCCCAGCGCCTAACTTGTTTAGAATTCGGTGAATTTTGGTTAAGCGAAACACCAGAGATTCCCGGTAGCATCAGCCCAGAATGGGGCAATCATCAACTACGGTTTGTTACTTGGGGGAAATTTATCAGCGCCGAAAATCAACAGATTATTATTTTGAATACGCACCTAGATTATAACAGTGCCCTAGCCAGAAATTTGGGGGCAAAAGTTATTTTAAATCAACTAAATCAATGGCTAGATAAACAATCTTATCGGTTTCTGATGGGAGATTTTAATGCCTCTCCCCAAAGTCAACCCAGACAAATGTTAGCCCAAGGTTCGAGTTCCGATCGCCCTTGGTTAGATGCCTTGGCGCAGATTCCCCTAGAAGACCAAAATACTTACAGCGCTTTGCGCTGT
>DDLS01000183.1 GCA_002340255.1 Cyanobacteria bacterium UBA2566 | reverse complement strand
CGTTTTTTGTCCTGTACTTAGGGCTTCCACATGCTCATCCTGTAAATCAATCTCATCTTCTGGACTAAAAAATGAGGCAATTGTAGCCAAACCTAAAGGGGGAAATAGGGAATATTTAATCGGCCGCCAATGGGGACTAAGGGCTTCGATTAAAGCGGGTAAAATCATTTTAACTTTCATGGATCTAAGCCTGGGAAATCAATCGGTAATGAAGGGACTGAAGAGTCTGAAGTCTTTTTGAGTATGAACTAAAAAACTTGGGTTGTGTAAAGATTGTGATTTATTGATATTTTTGGATTTACTTTGTAGGAAAAATTAAGATATTTTAATGAAGGATTTTCTTTCCTGTGAGAACTGCTGGCGATCGCCCGGAATCCAACCTTGAGTTACCGTAGAATCTTCACATCAGCCGTCCTAGTCTATCGCTCATGAATATGATTCGTAAACTGACCCCTCTGACTTTAGCTGTAACCTTAGCTTGTACCTCTAACTTGATGCGTCCAGCCTGGAGTAGCCCCCAGTTTACCGATTCATCGGAGCGATATGCAGCTCAATCTTCTTTCTCTAGCTCAGATTGGGTGACTCTCAACCCTTCCGTCCACCCGACTACCGGGCGCGCTGTGTCTTTGTGGTCTACCTATTACCATATTTATCAAGCACAAGAAATCACGAATGGTTATCCTCTGCTCGATCCATCAGGTCGCCCTCTAGCCTATCTTTCCCATCGAGATTGGTGCTATGCTGCCCTGCAAGGTACAGTTCAAGTCCAAGACCGATGGGGAAGATTAACCACTTATAATTTTGCTGGTCGAGGGCAGACGGTACAAATGGATTGTTCAGCCTACTTTAAGAGTCTTTCCCCTGCAACGCTACAAAAGACAGGGCGAGTCCGTTTTGGTTTGGCTCGTGGTTCCCATGGAGATGGGGCTGGTGGATATCGTTTAGTCCCTTATCGGACTATAGCAGTCGATCGCCAACGGATTCCGTTAGGGTCTGTCATTTATATTCCTGCGGCCCGAGGACAGCAGATCCAACTTCCCAATGGAGAGATAATTATCCATGATGGCTATTTCTTTGCCGCAGATGTAGGCAGTGCCATTAAGGGTAATCATATTGATGTCTTTGTCGGATCGCATAAACGTAGCCCCTTCCCCTTTATTACCAGTAATCCTAGAGGTACTTTTGAAGCATTTGTCGTCCAAGATCGTCAGATTACCGAAGTGTTGACTCGTATGCATCGATAAAGTTAGAAGTATTTGGAAAAGGTAGTGAGCGGAACCCTGTAGTAATCACTATTGCAGAATTAGATGGAGATATAAACTGATAGATAAGATATTAAGGAGTGTAAGGTAAACGAGTTTATGGCCACAAAGCGCATTGCAGAAATTCTGCGTCAAGGTAACCCAGACGATCGCCTGATAATCCAAGGATGGGTACGCACGAAACGAGAACTGAAGGCGTTTTCGTTTATGGAAGTGAATGATGGTTCCTGTTTAGCTTCTTTGCAAGTGGTTCTGGATCGGGAAATGCCTGATTACGATCGGGTGCTGAAGTCCTTGAGTACTGGCGCATCGGTGGAAGTGGAGGGGGTTTTAGTGGCTTCTCCTGCGAAGGGACAACGGGTAGAGTTGAAAGCGGAAACGGTGGTGGTGTATGGGGAAGCGGATGAGAGTTATCCTTTGCAGAAGAAGCGCCATTCGTTTGAGTTTTTAAGAACGATTGCTCATTGGCGATCGCGAACCAATACATTAGGGGCAGTTTTCCGCGTCCGTAATGCCTGTGCAGCAGCCGTTCATGAGTTTTTTCAACAACGGGGCTTTTTGTGGATGCATACGCCCATTATCACCGGGAATGATTGTGAAGGCGCGGGTGAATTGTTGGCAGTGACGAGCTTGGATCTGAAAAATGTACCCCGTACTGAAGAGCAAGGGGTGGACTATTCCCAAGACTTTTTTGGCAAACCGGCCTATCTTACGGTGAGCGGACAATTGGAAGCGGAAGTGATGGCCATGGCTTTTGGGAATGTGTATACGTTTGGGCCGACGTTTCGGGCGGAAAACTCGAATACCTCCCGCCATTTGGCTGAGTTTTGGATGATTGAACCGGAAATGGCCTTTTGCGATCTAGAGGGCAATATGGATTTAGCCGAACAGTTTTTGCAGTTCGTGTTTAAGTCAGTGTTGGAGAAATGCCCGGAGGATATGGAGTTTTTTAACCAACGGATTGATAACACGGTGTTGGCGACAGCAGATAATATTATTAACAATCAGTTTGAGCGGGTCACGTATACGGAGGCGATCGCCCTCTTGGAAAAAGCGCCGGATAAGTTTGAGTTTCCGGTAGAGTGGGGGTTAGACCTCCAATCGGAACATGAACGCTATCTCGCTGAGACGTTATTCAAAAAGCCGGTAATTGTCACCGATTATCCCATTGAAATTAAGGCTTTTTATATGCGCGTCGGCGATGATGGTAAAACCGTTCGGGCAATGGATGTCCTTGCGCCCAATATTGGCGAGATTATTGGCGGTTCGCAACGGGAAGAGCGCTTAGATATCCTGGAAAATCGGATGCGATCCCATGGCATTAATCCAGAAGAGTTATGGTGGTATTTAGATTTGCGGCGCTTTGGCACCGTTCCCCATGCCGGTTTTGGATTAGGCTTTGAACGGTTGGTGCAGTTTATGACGGGAATGGGCAATATTCGGGATGTGATTCCCTTCCCCCGCGCTCCTCTGAGTTTGGACTTTTAAGTCATGACTTGCCAAACGAGTTAGATTGTTTATGATTGTGGCTAATTGCACTTCGGCAACTTCTATGCTATGAGCAAAATCATCCTACCGTTCCGCGATCGCCAAGGTGCAGGCGAACAGTTGGCGATCGCGATTAAACCCGAAATTGAGCAGTGGCAAGCTAACTTGACTCACTCAGGAAGAGTAATTGTTTATGCTCTTCCCAGAGGGGGATTACCCATAGCTAAACCCATTGCTCAGGCTCTCTATTGTCCCTTAAGTGTAATTGTAGCTAAAAAAATCACCAGTGCCAACAACCAAGAATTAGCTGTAGGTGCGGTCACAGCCTGCGGTCAAGTGGTATGGTCTGCCCTATCTGAAGAAGAAAGCCAAAGCAGAACGTGGCAAAGTCGGCAAGCCGTTGCCCAGCAAAGGGGCCAAGAACAGTTAGCCACCTTATCTCCCCACTGTCCTACGGTTCATCCTCAAGGGGCGATCGCCATTTTAGTCGATGATGGTATGGCCACGGGGATGACCATGGCTGTAGCGATTTTAGCAACCCGTGCCCGCTGTCCTGCTCAAATTTGGGTGGCAACTCCCGTTGCTCCCGTAGGGTTAGAGCAGCAGTTAGGAAGCTGGTGCGATCGGATGATGATTTTAGCGACCCCCGATCCCTTTTTAAGTGTCAGTCGGTTTTATACTCAATTTGAACAAGTCGAAATGTCAGAGGCGATCGCCTGTTTAATGACTCAATCTGAATGGTTATAGTGCTATGTGCTGGTAATGGGTATATAGGTAATAGGAATTATGGTTAAATGTCCTCGATGTGAACAGGCAATCGCTTCTGATGCAGTCAGTTGTCCCCACTGTCAGTTTATCCTTAAAGCCCATGGTCATCCAGGTATTCCTCTCCACCGTTCCCAAGGAGAGAGCTATCTTTGCGACAGTTGCATCTATCATACTGATGATACCTGTGATTTTCCTCAACGGCCAACTGCTAAGGACTGCACCTTATACCATAATCAAGAACAACCTCTTGTTCCTGAATCGAGGGGACAGTATAGAGGAGGGAGTTGGCGATGGCGATCGTGGTTTCAAAAAAACTTTATTTGGATTATCCTCTTAGCTTTATTGATTGTCAGCTTATGGCTATCCATTTAATCCCCATTCCTCTCCAGCATTTTTCGTTATCCAAATCACTAACGATCGCCTTACTTCGTCATTCTTTAACCCATCGATAAAAACGAGAGAGGTGAATAGTCATTTCCATCGCTCATCCTAACACATACAGACATAAATCTTTACATCTATTTACCTCCACTCATTCCAACAAAGTTTCAATCCATGATCCATACAATGGTAAAATTTAGGGGTCTATAGATTGAAGGGAATTGTGTTCATGCACTTCTTCAAAATGATTGCTACCCAAGTGAAAACTTGGTTTCCAGCTCCTGCTGTTCATGCTCACTGTGATGGCCCTTGTGGTGTGTACGATCCGGCATCAGCTAGAATTGCGGCTGAAGCAGTTTTATCCATGACCAAGAAGATTCTGGATTTGCAACCTCCATCTGGTAGCGATCCTCAAGCAATAGCAGCGTACAACAATACGCTCTCTCGCTATATTCAAATCAAAGAAGAGCAAGCCCACTTAGCGAAGACAGAACTGCTGGTTTTATGGACAGATTACTTTAAACCGGTTCATTTAGAGCAATTTCCTGATTTACATACCAAATTTTGGAATATTGCTAAGTTGTGTTCTGCTTGCAAAGTGGAAGTTAGCCTACAACACGCCAATGAGTTAATGGATGCCATCAAAGAGATCCAAGAAATTTTCTGGGCTACCAAAAATCGGACTGATGTTCCTTGGTATAAAGCCAGCTAAACATCCCATTCCTTATTCCCCAATCTCAGCGAAGTAGATTAGGGGAATGAGATTACAGTAGAAATGACGACGTTTAAGGCAATACCTTCGCCAAAACTAAAAATGTCTTGATGAGTAGGTTGGGTTCAATAAAGTGAAACCCAATCTACAAGAAAATAGTGAAGGTATTGTTAAAGGAAAAACACTTTATCCATTACTAATTACCCTTCTGCCACGCGAAGCACTATGCCTCAAATCCGAGACAGTAACCTTGTGGATATATTACTTTGGTTATTGAGGCAGAGGCAACGTTTTCGTGTTGAAGGCATTTCCATGTTGCCTGTGTTGCAACCGGGAGATGAAGTTTTGGTCGATAGACGGGCCTATCGATATGAGCGACCCTCCGTAAATGATGTTGTTGTGATTTGGTCTCCTCAGCAACCCTATCTGCGTCTTATCAAACGGGTCATTTCTATCGATCGAAGTGGAGCCTGTTTTGTACAAGGTGACAATCGATCGTACAGTACGGATAGTTGGAGTTTTGGATGGGTCGAACCGCAATATATTGTGGGTCGTGTCACCAGTCAATTCTTGAACGACTAATCTGAGCTGTTGGGGTTTGAGTAGATCGCCGAGTTTAGGGAATATTCGCTAAAATTGTGCTGATGATGAATTTTTCTTCAAGTTAAATGAATAGTTGCATTTTAATGGCCCAGATTGTCCAAGATCCTCAACTGCGCTATACGCCAGATGAGACAGCGGTAACAGAGATGTTAGTCCAGTTCGCGGCAACGAAGGCAGAAGATCCCCCCCATACGTTAAAGGTGGTGGGATGGGGAAACTTAGCGACGGAAATTGCCCAAGGGTATCATCAAGGGGATCGGGTGATTCTTCAGGGTAGCCTGAGAATGAATACGTTCGATCGCCCAGAAGGATTTAAGGAAAAACGGGCAGAGTTGATCGTTTCCCGCATCCATAATGTCCATGGGGAACCCGTAGCAACTCAGCCTTTAGCAACTGTGGGGGCAACTGCTAGCGTCCAGGATAACGTGATTCCTATGTCTACTCCGGCTCCAGCACCTCCTCGTCCTCAACCCACCCCAGCTCCGGTTGCGCCACCCCCTGCGAATATTCAACCCTTGGAAGAAGATGAAATTCCATTTTAGGGAATAGGGAATAGGCAAAAGGCAAGAAGTAATTTCTCCGCGTCTCCGTGCCTCCGCGTCTCCCTATCCCCCTATCTCATCACCAGGGATACCTCAAAGACTTGAGCAAAGATCTCTGGGAGGGTTTGGCGGATGTCAGAGAGGGAAATGTGGGGAGCGAATTGCGCTAGAGTACCGACGGGGCGATCGCCAATTCCACAAGGAACGATCGCCTCAAATCCTTCGAGATCGGGATTGACGTTGAGGGAAAAGCCATGCATGGTAATCCAACGACTGACTTTAATGCCGATCGCCCCCACTTTATACCCATTGAGCCAAACCCCAGTTAAACCCGGAATGCGATCGGCTCTTAAGCCATAAACCCGAAGCGTCTCAATTAAAACCGTTTCTAGTTGCCGCAAATACCAATGGAGATCCCGTTGATAGTAGGTTAAATTCAAAATTGGATAGCCCACCAATTGACCGGGACAGTGATAGGTGACCTCGCCTCCCCGTTCGACGCGATGGAGTTCTGCTGGGGGGCGATCCGGATCGAATTTGAGAAAGTCTAGGGTAGCTCCTCGTCCCAGAGTATAGACGGGAGGATGTTCGAGCAATAGTAAGACATCATCTAAGTTAGGATTCTCTCGCCGTTCGGCTACCCGTTCTTGCTGCCATTGCCATGCCTTTTCATAGGGCAGCAATCCCAGTTGCCAAACCTGACAGTAGCGAGCTGCGATCGCCTCTAATCCCATAATCTATTGCCTATTGCTAGAGTGCTGATCGCCTCTTCCTTCGCACTACTCATCTCAAAAATTGGGTTAATTTTAACATAAGTTTAGAAAAATATCCGGTTAAAACATCAAGAATTGTCAAGGGATGCAACAGATTTTTAATGGTTGTGTTCAGCAGAATACAAAATGCTAGTGTAAACGTATAACTCCAATAGGAAGTCTCTCTTAGCCTCACACTAAGAGTAAGGCTAGCCTAAGAAAATTCGTTTAATGGGAGGAAGCTTATATGAAGCTTGTTATCCAGGGAAAAAACATTGAAATAACAGATGCAATTCGTGAATATGTTCATCAAAAAGTCGAAAAGGCTGTCAGTCATTTTGAGAATCTGACAACAGAGATTGATGTCAATCTTTCAGTAGCTCGTAATCCCCGGATAAACCCCAAGCAGACGGCTGAAGTGACCATTTATGCCAATGGAACGGTCATTCGGTCGGAGGAGAGCAGTGAAGACCTCTACGCCAGCATTGATTTAGTGGCAGATAAGATTGCTCGACGGCTGCGTAAGTATAAGGAGAAGCGTCACAACAACAAACACAAAACTAAGGCAGAGATTGAACCCCCTGAAATTCTGGAAGAAACGGAAGGGATTAGCGATTTACTGGCTAATCGTACTCCGGAACTGCCCGCAGATGTAGTCAGAACCAAGTATTTTGCCATGCCTCCGATGAGTGTGGAAGAAGCTCTTGAACAGTTGCAACTCGTGGGCCATGATTTCTTTATGTTCAGAAATGCACAAACGGGAGAAATCAATGTGATTTATGAGCGCAACCATGGCGGATATGGAGTGCTCATGCCCCGCAATGGCAATGGTCATACTCATGGTCGCAATGGTTCTACCGCTCAAGCGAATGCGCCTGTAAGCTCCAATGCTTAACTGGGATTCATGATTTGGATTAAAACGGCCCGATGGCAGAAGAGACGACACGCCTCAAATGCCATCCCGGTTGCCGTTAACCGGTTTGTTGCCAGATTTTAACACTCATGTCTTGGGAGCCACTGATTAAAGTTTTCCCATCTGGACTGAAGGCAACAGCGGTTACCGGGCCTTGATGTCCCACTAGGGTATCGATTTCTTCACCGGTCTCTAGTTCCCAGAGCTTAATCGTCTGGTCATGACTGCCACTGACTAGCACTTGTCCATCTGGGTTGAGACCGACTGCATAGACAATACCTTGATGGCCAGAAAAGGTTCGCACTAACCCCCTCGTACTACAATTCCACAGTTTAATGGTGCGATCGCCACATCCGCCGGCTAACATTTGGGCATCTGGTGTCAGGGCTACACTATAGAGAGCCATGGTCACTTCGAGAGTCATTTGGGGAGTATCGGCTCCCACTTGCCAAACTTGGATTAAACCGCGATGATCGTTGCGGCCGGCGATCGCCAAAACATCCCCCTCTCTGCTAAACCCTAACGAATCAATCTCATAATCGACGTAATAATTGGTGCGAATCAGATCTCCGTGAGCAAAATCCCAAAATCGGAGGGAACTCTTCTCCTCTAAGGGTTCCGAACCTGCACTGACCAGGGTTTGACCATCTGCACCGATCGCAACCACCGTTGTCCAATCTTCACATTCAAGTTGTTGCAGCAGTTTCCCCGTCGTTAAGTTCCAAATTTCAATTTCTCCGGTTGCTGCGGCTAGAGTTTTCCCATCTCGACTGAGGGCAACGGAACTCACGGATAAATCTTCGGTATCTAAGGATAATCGGGTGACTTCGTAAGTGCTTAAATCCACCCCATTCATTTCCTGATAGCCGCCACTCACTAAGCGACTGCCATCGGAACTGAGGGCTAAACAGGTGACAGCGCTCGATTGAGTGAGGGTTTTCACGCATTGCCAACCTGTTTTGCTTTTAACGGACTCTGGGGGAGAAACGACTGGAGATGGAGCTTGAGGGGTTGCCGGTTGAACCGGTGCAGGGGTTTCCCACTCGTCGTCCTCTCCCCATTCATCATCGCGGCTCAGATCGGGTTCAAAGTCCATCTGAGATTGAAAGTCATCAAATCCTTGTTTAATCCGACTGACCCATTTTTCGGCACGTTCGGTAAAGCTTTTGACTTCAGAAACTGGGGTTTCTGTCTCGGTTGTCGGGGGTTCGGGCGATCGCTCTAAACGGCTTTGCACTTGGAGCAGTAGCTCTGTTTGTTGCTTGATTTGGCTTTGCAGTTGGGAAAGGGCAGTTTCGCTATTGGTTTCTGGGGCTGGGGTTTGGCTCGGTAAGCGCCCAATTTCGGCTGCAACTCGATCGAGTTGGGTTTGCAGTTGGTTTAATTGGGGAAGAATATCGCCAGGAGTTTGGGGAATGGGTAAAGATTGTAACTGTTCGTTGACGTGAACAATGGAGTTGAGTAACTCCGTTGATTGGCAACCGAGCCGTTCTAAGGTAGTTTCTAGGCTTTGCAGTTGGCTGGATGCAGTGTTTAATTGGCTCAGATCCAGGCGATCGATTTGTGCTTGTAAGGCTTCTTTCCAGGTGCTGAGACTGTCCTGAAATTCACTAAAACTTTGATCCAGATGCTCTTGGAGTCTGCTATATTGCCCACGCAGTTCGGCTAGATCGCTGTCTACGTCTTGCTTAAAGGTTTTGACTTCACTAGAGATTTCGGTTAACTGGGATTCTAAAGATTGTAGTCTCTCTTCCGTGGGGAGGCGATCGATCCGTTGTAGAATCTGGGCTAAGGATTCGAGAACATAATTAGATTGATTGCGAAGTTGGGCTAACTCTTCTTCCATACTCTTAAAATCTAGGGTTTCTAAAACCGATAAACGGTTCATTAAGTTAGTTTCAACTCTACTCAGCCCTTGTTCCCACTGTCGAGGGTTGATTTCACTCCCTAGGGAAAGCACCACTGCGCGTAAGGATTCAATCTCTTCAGAAAGGGTAGCTTGCAGTTGCGGCAGATCCGTTTGTCGATCCTGCTGATACTGTGTAGCCAGACGTTGACGGTTAATTAAATTCAGAAACAGAGACAAAGACATCGGGGTGGCGACAAAAACCACCTTTTCCAGAAGCATAGCAAACCCAGCTCCCACCACCGAGGCGACAATAGACACAGATTCAGCAATTTCCGTCCAATGGCGGTTTTCCACCGTTGGCTTGTTGTTTGACATAGCAAGATCCCCATTTCTGGATCTAGTGTAATCCTTCTTGTGAAAGGTCTGAAGAAGTATCTTTGCGATCTTATACAATCCCGAATATTGACTAAGAATAAGGAATCGCTGTTGGGTAACTATAATAGGGACTCTGATCGATGATGGGGTCGTAATTGCTCTCGAATCGAGTTACTGTATTGCATGGGGGTCTGATTGATTTTGTGGTATAGTCGATTCGGTTAACAGTGATACATAAATGAGATAAACTGAAGAGAGTAAGTGAAGGTTAACACAATGCAGTACAGCCTAGATTTTCGTCAAAAAGTTATACAATACATAGAAGAGGGAGGTAAAATTAAGAAGGCCTCGGAAATATTTGGGATCGGAAGGGCGACAATATACAGATGGTTAGCTCGTCCGAATCTGGAAGGGACAAAAGTCAAACGGAGAAATCGCAAACTAAATGGGTCGGAAGTGGAAAAAGATGTGGCAGAAAATCCGGAGACTCTTTTAGTAGAAAGAGCGAAAAAATTTGGAGTATATCCCAGCTCAATGTGTGAGGCATTGAGGAAAATGAAAATAACCCGAAAAAAAAAGAGATGAGGTATAGAGAAAGAGATGAAAAAGAAAGAAAAGAATACCAGATAAAGGTGGAAGAAGTGATAAAAGTGAAGGAAAAAGAAAGCCTTGTGTTTATTGATGAGTCAGGGTTTAACGAAATAGAGAGTTGCCGTTATGGATGGTCAAACAGAGGAAAGAAACTGTATGGAGACCAACAGGGAAAACGGGTAATGCGAGAAAATCTAGTAGCCGGAAGAAGAAAAGGAAAAAGGGATTTAATAGCGCCAATGTTGTTCAGAGGAAGCCTGAATGCGGAAGGATTTGAAGGATGGCTAAAACTATACTTATTGCCCTCATTAGTAATGGCATCAGTATTAATCATGGACAATGCACCAATTCACCGGAAAAGGGCAATAAAGAAATTAGTAGAGTCAGAGGGTCATCAAGTTTTATTTTTGCCGAAATACTCTCCAGACCTAAATGATATTGAGCATGATTTTAGTTCCCTAAAGAGAGCGAGAATGTATGCCCTGGAAGGAACATCTTTAGATAAAATAATTTGTAATTACTGTACTTTTTAGTGTCTCACTGTTAACCGAATTGACTATAACTTCCATGTATCGGGTGCATCAGGTACGAACGAGGATGTATTTGGGTTTAATCCGAATAGCTTTGGAATTCAAACCTCCGGCACATTTGAACCGTTCTTCAATGAGTTGAATGGCAATAACATCTCTGGTGTTGATCTCCTTGCATAGACTGTTTAGCCCTCTTCTATCACTCTGGGAAATTCTGACGAATTTCCCAGAGTGATAGCTCGCGATCGCCAACGAAAGAATCAGGGTTTCACTCCCCTTTTTCCGAAAGTGACAGAAGAGGGATAACTCTCTCTTCTCTTGCTATATTCTGGCGCTCTACTGCATAGCAAAGGAAAACTGCTGAAATTCAAGTTAGGGAGATAGCTTGACGCACTAAAATCACAGTACAATCGCATCCGGAGGCGATCGCCTCTGGAATGTTGCCTTTAATTACCTGTTTGAGTAAACCTTCTCGTGATGCTCCCATAATCACGACATCAATGTGGGATTTTTGAACTTGTTGAATAATGGCTTCGCTGACCTGTTCAGAGATGAGCTGTACTCGACTCAATTTAGGTAATCTTAACTCTTCCTTGTGTCTGTCTCCAGACACCAAAGAAACTGATTTTAAGCGACCGTGCAAAAACTGCTGCACCTCTTCCAACATCGCAGAAACCTGGGCTTTCTGTTCTGGAGAACAGACCTGACACAATTGGATTTCTGGGGGAAAAAAGGGCTGATCCCAATTGTGGCCTTTAGATTTGAACTGAATGTATCGCAAGCGCATTAAACCCGGTAACAACTCAGCACCGGCGATCGCATTCGGCCCTCCTGCCAACGGCAGTAACCAGCGATTAAAATGCCACTTCGCCTGTTGTCCACGGGTAGCCCACTTAACCAACACTACTTCACAAGGGGCTTGACGAATTAAGGTATCCACCACATCCCCAAAAATGCGCCCCTCCGTCGTCGTTTTTCCCTTCCATCCCATCAGCAACAGATCTACATGACGATACTTCACCGTCTCTAGAATCGTTTTCCCAATATCATGGGTGACTCGCACCTGAGTATGTACACTAATGCCTAACTGTTCACCCAACTTTTCCGTATAGTTCGTCCAGCGTTGAAATGCATCAAAGCTGACCCGGGCTCGATCGACCGGAGTATGATGGGAAACCAAAGCGACTTGCAGACATTCCAACTCATAATCTTGTTCTGCGGCGATCGCCCCTGCCATCTGCAACAATAAAGCTGCCGTGCGCTGATTGACCACTGGAACCAAAATCCGGCCCTTACCCGTTGCCGGCCCCTGTGTTCTATAAATTACATAAGAAGTCCCACCAGCCGGCCCCAAGGTTGGCCCGATACCACTGAGCAAATCTGACTCCGCCCGGATAATATCACTGCGGGTAATAATTCCTACTAACCTGCGTCCTTCAGTCACCGGAAGACGACTGAGTTTATAACGATTCAGGCAATAGACCACCTCACTTAAGGGACAAGAAGGGGGAACACTCACCGGATCGGGGGTCATAATTTCCCCCAATACGGACTTCTGATTCATGTTGCATTTCTTTAGATCTTCCTGGGTAACAATACCGACTAACTGACCTCCATGCACCACAGGAAATCCCCGATGATGAGAGCGAGAAAACGCTTGCACCACTTGATCTAAAGGTAAATGGAGATTCAATGTTTCCACCCGGTGTTGCATCAGATCCTCGGCAATCAATTCATCAAAGCCTTCCGGTGTTTTTCGTTGATGGCTTTGGGCTTCCATACCATTCCAGACCAACAGACGTTGGTATAGGGAGTTTTTCTCTAGCAAACTGGATACAAAATAGGCCACCACCGACACAATCATCAGGGGTAAGACCAAATTAAAATCTGCCGTGATTTCAAAAACAATCACAATACTGGTCATGGGAACTTTACCCACGGCACTAAAAAAGGCTCCCATCCCCGCCAGGGCATAAGTATCAGGAGAAATACCGAGGGGTAATCCCAGAGAGTAACCCACCAAATAGCCAAGAGCTGCACCTAATGTTAGGGTTGGGGCAAAGAGTCCCCCAGGTGTCCCTGCACCATAGGCTAAACAGGTGAGTAAAAAATGAACAACAAAGGCAAGAAGGACTTCAGTAGCTTTAAGATCCCCGACTAACAACAGTTGTCGTAAACCCGCATGGTCATTAAACGTTTGTGGCAATAAGGCAATACAAAGGCCAGAAATTAAACCAGTCAAAGCCATGCGAGCAGGTAGAGTCAGGGGTAAGCGCCGATTGAGAGTCAGGCTGGTAATAATACTTTGGTTGAAGAGTGTACCTAGAATTCCGGCTAGGATACCTAGCATCAAGAAAGACGGAATTTCTGGGGCAGAGAAATGGGCAACCGAAGCACTGACTTCCCGATTGAGGTTGAGGTCATTTCCAAAGATGCGAGAGACGACTGCACCGATAAAGGAGGCTCCGATCGCTGTTTCTAGAGTTAATTCTGAAACATCATGGAGTAATTCTTCTAATACAAATAACATGCCAGCGATCGGGGCATTAAAGCCAGCCGCCAGTCCTGCGGCGGCACCAGCGGCGACCATTTGCCGACGATGGTTAGGAGAGGTGGGAAAAATTCTCGCAATTTCCGAAGCTAAAGCAGCTCCAATTTGTACAGTTGGCCCTTGACGACCGAGGGTGAGTCCAGAAGAGAGAGAAAGCAATCCGGCAATAAGCTTAACCAGAGCAGTCCGCCAACCCAGAGGAAGCGGGGTTCCTTCGAGAACAGCTTTGACGTGGGCAATACCGCTCCCTTGGGTTTCTGTGGCAAAGGCTTCAATCAAACAACCGGAGAGAAAGGCAAAGGTCATGCCTATGATGGGTAAGACAAACCAAGCGGGGAAGATTTGGGTGAGCCAGATCCGCCACCCCCCCAAGGCTCCTATGCCATTTCTGAGTAAGACGGCGCTACAACCAGAGACTAATCCAATCAGACAAGCCTCGGCAATCATCACCCGTCGTTTGGGTAGCAATAGAGGGCGCACGGTTCAATTATGCGCTTTGCGCTAGAGAATAGGGGAGAGGCAATAGGGAAGAGCCAATAGGGTTATGGTACATGGTAGCCAGAGGATTTAACTCTGATGTCAACCATACCACTACACACTGAGAGTCCCCATCGGATTCAATTAAAAATTTAAAATTAGGTCTGATGTTACAGCGCAAAGCCCTCTATGTGTGGGAATGGGGCAAAGTGAACAACAGACTCAATCTCGCGAGTGATACCATTTCTCCATGATGCTACGCTTAATGAAACGACTCAGACAACTACCTCTAGAGAAATCATTAGTGGTAAGATTAAAGAGAAATAGTATGAGCTTTCTGGCTATCTTTAAAAAAACGCTTATCCCTCTTCTATCACTCTGGGAAGAGTATAATAAAGAAACAAGGCTTTCAGCCTTCTCAGAAGTATGATTGCACCAAGAACTGCTCAACCGACCCTCTCTGTGATTGATAAATATTGCGACTTCTATAGAAATCTATTATCAGGTGTTAGGAGTTATGAAGCATTTAAGTAGCTTCATGAGGGATATAACTGATTTTCCTCCCGTCATACTAAGTGAAGTCATTGTTCAAAGAAACCTCGAATCATGAAACCTCATCTGAGTTTACTTCTAAGTGTTACTGTCGTTCTCTTCGCCTCTCCCTCTCTGGCACAAACTACCTGGCCGAGAGATTTTCCTGTCGATACTCAACCGGCTCCCTCTGAACCATCCCCTCGTGTTCCGACTGATGGAATTCCGGTAGAGACTCAACCCCGGTTCACTTGCGAAATTGAGCAGGGGCAACCAACGGTAAGGTATCATCCCACCAGTCAACCGAATCAATCCTATGCTTGGGCAACTCCTATTGAACTGGGAGGAGGATGGACACCGGAACGTCGATGTACAGAAATTAGTAGACGACTGGAGTTTTATCGCGCCGATGGATTGCTGGAATTGCAAACGGGTTTTGAGAATGGTTATGATACGGTTTGTGTCACAACCCGTGCAGATAATCGCTGTCGCATCGTTCTCACCGTTCCTCCTGGACGAGATCCAGGATTAATTCGCGATCGCGTATTTGAGAATTTGGCGATCGCCGATAGCGGCCAAAATACCCTCCCCGTCACCACCTTTACTGAAGGACGCAGCACCAGCAACTGGTTAGATCTGCTGGGCCAAGTTACGAACCGCGATCTATCCGGACTTAACCGTATTCCCAACCCCCAACCCGAAACTCCTCAACCGCGCACCCTATCCAATGGCATCGATCTCAGACCATTTCTCGATCCAGCCGATGGAGGAACCGGCCAACATCTGCGTTAAAATGGGAGCTTTTAAGGGAAAAACCGGTTGTTCCTATTCCCTATTCCCCATTCCCAGCGCGAAGCGCTATGAAAATTCTCGCCTATGTTTGGTGTGACCCCATCCTCGAATCTCCCCCTAAATCCAGTATTTGGGGATGGGAAGTCGATCGTATCTACCAAGATTTAGGGGGAAGAGAAGAACTAAAAACCCTATTTCAAGACCTGGCAGCAGAGGAAGAAACAGGCGAGATTTACCTACTCATTCGCCGACTGGAAGAACTAGGAGATAATGCAGAAACGATGACTAATGCTCTCCAGCGCTTAGAAACTCAAAATGTACAGGTAATTCCACTTCAGGGTGAAGAACAACCTAGAGTAGAAAATAGCGATATTCTGCACCTCTTTAATCGCCTCCAAACCTATTATCACAGTCTCCGTATTCGCCAAGGGCACGCTCAAAATCGTCTGCAAGCTAAACCCCCACCCGGAAAAGCACCCTATGGTTATAAACGCAACAAAAATAGCTATAGTCTAGACCGCAGTTATGCCCCCGTTGTTAAAGACTTTTTTGACCATTTTCTCCTTTATGGATCGGTTCGTGCTGCCGTTCGCTATCTGAATCAAAAATATCGTAAAACAATCTCCGTCTCCACCGGCAAACGATGGCTAACGAATCCCGTTTATCGAGGAGACACCGCTTTTAAAAACGGCGAAATTCTCTCCGATACTCATACCCCTATTCTCTCACGAGAAGAAGCCGCCCAAATCGATCGCCTCCTGCGTCGGAATCGTCGCCTTCCCCCTCGCTCGGCAAGCGCTCCGCGATCTCTCTCTGGCTTAGTTTCCTGTCAAAACTGCCAATCTGGAATGAAAATTACCCGTGTCACCCGTCATCGCCAACCCGGGGAATATCTCTATCTGCGTCCCATTCACTGCCCTCGACAACCTAAATGCAAAGGATTACGCTATGAACAAGTTTTAGATGCAACCATTACCAAAATTTGTCAAGATTTACAGCCAGCCGTTGCTAAACTCACTCTCCCCGATCTCGAACAGATTGAATCACAACTTCAGCAAAAAATCAACCAGAATCAAAAAATATTAGACCAATTACCTGAACTGAAAAAACACGGAATTCTTGATGCAGAAACTGCCGATCTTCGCACCTATAAAATCCGTAGCGAACTCTCCAAACTACAAGCTAATTTAGCCGCACTTCCTCCAGTTAATTTAACCTCTGTCGCCCAAGCGGTTTCGATTCCCCAATTTTGGCTCGATCTTTCTGAAGCAGAACGGCGCTTTTACTTGCGTGAATTCATCCGCCAAATTCAACTGATCAGACATTTTGAAACTTCCCCTCCGAATTGGTCAGTAAAACTCATTTTTATCTTCTGATCCTTGGTTTAGCTATCCCTTGCTAAAAGTTAAGATTGACTATCCAAACTAAGAATCTGAATCCCATTCCAAAATGTATGATAGTCCGGTAATACCATTTCTCTATGCAGTTGCGCTTAATAAGGCATCAACCAAGTAGTCCCATGCAGTTATCGAGGAGATCGTTACCTTGTATATCCTAAAAGCAAGCCGAAATAGTAGGCAGTTGTGAGAACAGCTATAGATATCCGTGGTATACAGTTACTAGGGATGAATTCGTTCTTGGACTATTTCGATCGAGAGAGCGAAGACAGCACTGACCCAATGTAATCACTCAAGCCTCAATCGTCTAAACCGGTTGAATTGCCATGAATACGGATCTTAAAAACCTGCTCTCGGATTTAATCAAACGCTATCGCGCTCAAGTTGATTTCCTCGCTATCCGTCTGGAAGAAGCAGAAGCGACTGATATCTTGCTGCGGGGGGATAAAGTAGAAACCCTCAGTGAAGGTATTTCCCTAGGGGGACAAGTACGTGCTTGTTACAAAGGCGGTTGGGGAATGAGTAGCTTTAACCAACTGGGGGTATTGTCGAAGCGGATAGAAGAGGCGATTGCCTCTGCGCGGTTAGTGGGACAAGAAGAAACCATCCTAGCGCCGATTCCCATTATCGAAGATAGCCAGGTCTTGCCCCTAGGAGGAACCCATCCCAGGGAGATTCCTTTAATCGAGAAAAAGCAATTGTGCGATCGCTACGCGGACATTCTCCACAGTACCAATCCGCAAGTAGCCACAACCTCCGTGCGCTATGGAGACTGCTTTCAGCGGATTATCTTAATCACCTCTGAAGGAACCCTCATTGAACAATCCTGGGTCGATTTAGAGATGCGCTTTGCCGCCACCGCTCGGCAGGGTTCCACCGTACAAACTGGACGGGAAACCACCGGATCGCGCAATGGGTATGAAGATTTAACCCAACTCGATGACCAAGTGCGATCCGCTGCCCAGCGTGCCGTTAATGCCCTCTCCCATCCTCCCATTAAAGGCAATACCTACACCGTCGTCATCGATCCAATTTTAACCGGATTATTTGTCCATGAAGCCTTCGGCCACCTTTCAGAAGCCGATATGGCCTATGAAAACCCCGATCTCCTGGAAGTGATGACCCTAGGGCGCAAATTTGGCCCGGACAACCTGCAAATTCTCGATGGTGGAGCGCCGCAAGGTCACCGAGGCAGTTATTTCTATGATGATGAAGGAACCCCAGCCACAACCACCCAACTCATCAAAGATGGGGTATTAGCCGGCCGTCTGCATTCGCGGGAAACCGCTGGTAAACTGGGAGAGGAACCCACAGGGAATGCTCGTTGCCTCAATTATCATTATCCTCCCTTAGTACGAATGACCAATACCTGGATTGAGCGAGGGGAAACTCCTGTGAGCGATTTGTTTAGCGGTATTCAAGAAGGCGTTTACGCTAAAAACTGGCGGGGGGGAATGACCAATGGAGAAATGTTTACCTTTGGTGCAGGAGAAGCTTGGATGATTCGCAATGGGAAAATTGCTGAACCGGTACGAGATGTGACCCTTTCCGGCAATGTGTTTAGTACCTTAGCTGATATTGAAGCGATCGGTGATGATTTTTACTGGGATGAGTCCGGCGGCTGTGGCAAAGGGGGACAAAATGGGTTGGCTGTTGGCTGTGGCGGCCCCTCCTTACGCATCCGCAATGTAGTCGTTGGTGGAGAAGCCGAGAATGAGTAACCCGTAATCAGATCGACTCCAAGTCATCAGTTTAACGATGTATAGTGCGTTTCCACTCCTAGATTGTTTCGGGAGAACATTGCCTGTTCCCTGTTCCCTGTTCTCCAGCGCAAAGCGCTGTATGAGTAATGAGTGCCGTACCCATTACCCATTACCCCTGACGGATTACCCACCCACCGTTAATGAAGGTCGTGGTGTATCCCCTTCAACAGCTCTGCGATAGGACTCTACATTATCGTTGTAATCAATCGGGAGGACAGCAACTACGTTCTCGTGGGGACGGGGGATAATCACCCAAGATTCTAGGGTCGCGCCGTAAGCCTTCTCTACAGCGTCTATTCCTGCATCCATTGCCGTTTTGACCTCAGAAACATCTCCCCGGATATTTACGGTAAATCGAGCGCTCCCAACGCGAATATAGCCAACTAAGGTAATCCGTCCAGCTTTTACCATGGCATCAGCAGCAGCCAAAATTCCTGGAAATCCCTTGGTTTCAATAGCTCCAACAGCTTGCTGTCCCATAATTGTTGCTCCTAATGTCCTAATGTTAATCAATAACCATCTCTGTGCAAGACTTTATTGTAGGGGTTTAAGGGGTCACTTGGGTAATTAGGGAATAGGGAATAGGGAATAGGCAATAGGCAATAGGCAATAGGCAATAGGCAATAGGCAATAGGCAATAGGCAATAGGTTAAGAAAACTGGGGTCTATCTTTTCCTTAAGTTGTGACTATTGCCTAGCGCTACGTCTAGCGAAAGGGTTCACTGACTTCCGTGTAGTCGATGGGAAGTACGGCTTGGACATTTTCGGGGGGATTGGGGACAATGTAGTGCATCATCACTTTGCCTCCGTAGACTTTTTCCGCTTCCTGAATGCCCACTTCCATTGCTGGCACAACTTCGGATGTCCCCCCACGAATCGCTATGACAAAGTTGCCACTTTCGGCACGGTCGAAATAGACTAGGGTTACTCGTGCTGCTTTAACCATGGAATCAGCAGCAGCGAGAATGGAAGGAAATCCTAGGGTTTGGATGACACCAACAGCTTCAGGCACAGTTGTTCTCCTTTTGGGGGCATTTAGGTGAGTTCACAAAAGTGATTTCACTATTGTAGGGGAGAAAGGCGATTGCGCTGCTTTGGTTTTAAGCTAATTTAGCTTCTAGAGATTTGAGCAATTCTGTATTCACCCCAGATTCACGGGTGAGGGCAATTTTACCGGTGCGGGCAATTTCCCGAATGCCAAATTTTTGCAGCACTTGGACAATAGCTACCATTTTCCCCGGATCTCCGACAACTTCCAAGGTTAGAGAATCTTCCGCTACATCTACTACACGGGAGCGGAAAATATTGGCTAACTCAATAATTTCTGAGCGACTTTGAGCAGGAGCATTAACTTTGAGCAACATTAATTCCCGTTCTACACAGGGGCTGTCCGTTAAGTCTTGTACCTTGAGGACATTAATTTGTTTGTAGAGTTGTTTGGTTATTTGTTCGATAATCTTGTTATCTCCAGGTACAACCATAGTAATCCGGGAGACTCCAAGCTGTTCGGCTGGCCCTACCGCTAGACTTTCGATGTTAAAGCCGCGACGAGCAAACAAACCCGAAATGCGACTTAAGACTCCAGCTTCATCTTCTACGAGTACAGAAAGGGTATGTTTCATAGTTGCTTCATCCGCTTACAGGTGATACAATCAGGTTCTGATTTTAGGTTTAATCTTACAGTATACGCCATAGACCCAACTATGATAGGAGGTTCGACTCGGCGATCGCCGACCCTATAATCCTTTCTTAAGATTAATCGGGGTTAATAACTCAATGAATCAGTACCGTACCAACCTTAAGACCCTTCAGTCCCGCTCAGAAGCACTCAAAAGGGTCACAATCCTGGTCTAGAGCAAGAAAGAAGTTAAAAATGTAGGGCAATTCAAAATCTGTCAGTTACAATGACAGAAACTCATCCATTTTGCCCACCTCTCCCACCAATTAAGGAATGGGGAGGTTGTGTGTAAACCTGATATCGGGTTCTCCTGAACCCTTAGATTCAATAGCCCACCATTGTTCTATCCCTAGAAAAACAAAAAACGCCTGTGGTTGACAAGAAAAGAAATCGCGATCTGCCCCAAATTAACGAACGGATTCAATATCCCAAGGTTCGAGTCATTGATGGTGAGAACAAGCAACTTGGCATTCTGTCGCTCAAAGAGGCCCTAAAGCTTGCACAACAAGAAGAGCAAGACCTGGTTCTAGTCAGCGATAAAGCCGATCCCCCGGTATGCCGAATTCAGGACTACGGAAAATTCAAGTTTGAGCAAGAAAAGAAAGCCCGCGAAGCTAAGAAAAAACAGCACACCTCTGATGTTAAAGAAGTGAAAATGCGTTATAAAATTGAGGAACATGATTACAATGTGCGCCTCAAAAACGCCAGGAAGTTTCTCCAGAAAGGAGATAAAGTTAAAGCAACAATTAACTTTAAAGGACGGGAAGCCCAGCATAGCGATTTGGCAGAAGGGTTGCTCAAACGCTTGGCCAAAGATCTAGAAGAAGAAGCCGAAATACAGCAAGAACCGAAGCGGGAAGGGCGCAATATGATGATGCTTCTCTCGCCGAAAAAACAGTCATAAGTCATACTCTACTTAGGTGAACAGAGACTCTCTTGAGAGCCTAGGTAGAGCTAGACCGATGTAAACGACCAAAATATGGAACTCAACTATCAGGGACGCAGCTTAAACAGGTGGGGACAACGATTCTTCCAATGGTTTAACCTTCGGCCAGACGAAAGTGAGCGTACAGTATTAATGCTGGCGTTTTATACCGCAAGTTGTGTGGGACTCAGTTGGACAGAAGCGAGTACCGCTGATTTGTTCTTGCAACGATTTGGAGCCGAATCTTTACCCTGGATTTATATTGCTAGTGCTGTAATGGGTTCAGGATTAGGGTTTTTGTATGACTGGTTGCAGACCCTACTCCCTTTGCGTAAGGTGATTGTGATTACCGCCGTACTGATGGCGATCCCCTTATTTCTATTACGCCTAGGGTTAGATCTAGTTATTATTGCCCCCATCTTAATTTTTTTGCTGCGCCTGTGGTGTGAAGCGATCTTTATTCTCAATGAACTCAACACCAGTATTTGCGCAAATCAACTCTTTAATATCCGAGAAATCAAGCGCACTTATCCGCTGATTTCTAGTGGGATTCTAATGGCCGATGTGGTCAGTGGATTTTCGTTGCCGGTGCTATTAACGTTTCTGCGGGTCGAGAATATCCTCATTTGTGCCAGTGTCTTGATGTTTGTCGGGGGAGGCGTTGCGTTTTATCTGACTCAAAATTATCAGCAATTTTTTCCCGATACTCCCAATCGTGTCTCTCAAGAAGAAGCGTCAGACTTTACCCAGCGCCGGTTAGGTCGTCCGGTATGGCGGTATGTGATTCCCTTGATTCTGTTCTTTTTCGTCGCCCAAGGGTCTTTGCAGTTGGTTGAATTCCAGTTTTTTGACCAGCTTGAAAAAAAACTTAATTCGGGAGAAGTTGCCAGTTTTCTAGGGTTTTTCAATGGTGTTTTGGGAATCTTTGAACTGGTTCTGCAATGGTTTGTTTCCTCTCGGTTGATTGAACGTTTGGGCGTATTTGTGGCTGCGTCCCTACTGCCTGGAATGATGGGGATCGTCAGTTTGGTCTCGTTGGGCAATGTGGCGGATTTATTCTGGTGTCTGATTACGCTGAAGTTTTTTGATGATTTGTTACGCTATACGGTGGTCTTGGGGTTGGGTCCGGCTCTGTTTCAGCCACTTCCAGAGAGTATTCGTAATGGCATCCAGACTTGGCGGGCGATCGCCGAACCGATCTCAACTGGGGTAACGGGTTTGTTGCTCTTGGGAACGATTTGGTTTTGCAATCAAATTCTGCCCCAATTTCAAGACCGTCAGTCAGATATCTTCCTGTTCCAAACCATTCTCATTGCCTTGGGATGGTTATTAGCCATTTTCTTCCTCCGCTCTGGGTACGTGCAACTGTTGGTGTCGAGTGCCAAAAGTGGCCGCTTAGGGGTCTCGGATGTGGATTTGCGATCGCTACAACGCAATGTAGCCGAAACCCTCAAACAACCGGGAGCAGAAGAAGATAAGCGCTCTTGTATTGAACTGCTCAACCGGTTTGATTCCCAAAATATTAACGAGGTACTGGTTCCCCTGCTTCCTTCCCTCTCTCCTGCTCTACAACGCCAAAGCTTAGAGGTGCTACTCGAACATCCCCAACCCAAGGATGTGGAATCCATTCGCGCTCTCACCCAAACCTCCTTACTCCCCGATGTGTTGGCCCTTGCCCTCCGCTACATTTGGCTCACGGAACCGGAACCCGATATCCGTCAGTTACGCAGCTATCTGCAACCGGCGGTCGATCCGGTGGTGCGCTCAACAGCGGCGGCTTTAATGTTACGACGAGGGAATGCGAAAGCTAAAGCGGAAGCAACGAATACCCTGCGACGGATGGTTACCAGCGAACAGGAACGGGAGCGGGTGATGGGATGTCGTGCTTTGGGGGAAGCGGTGTATATGCAAGCCCTGCGGCTCTATGTGCCCAATTTACTTCAGGATGATTCCCTGCGGGTGCGCTGTGCCCTTCTAGAGGCGATCGCCGCTACCCGTCTAGAAGAATATTATCCCTCTTTGCTGCGCGGTCTTTACTATCAATCCACCCGTGAAGCAGCGTGTAAAGCTTTAGTGCGCTTACGCCATGAAGCCATTCCCCTATTATTAGATTTAGCCCGTGATATCTATAAGCCCGATCTAGTGCGCATGTACGCTTGGATGACCATTGGTGATATTAGAACGCCAGAGTCCTTGCATGTCTTAACCCAAAATTTAATGGCTTCCTGGGGAACCACTCGCCGCAATATCCTCAAAATCCTGATTAAATTACCGGATGATACAGGGATTGAACAGGTACAAGCCGTCTTAGGGCGATCGGGGATTGAATTATTAATCGATCAAGAACTCATGTTTATCGGGCAGCTCTATGCAGGACGTTTAGATCTAGCTGAGGATCGAGTTTCAGGTCGAGAAGCTCAATTGTTACAGCGATCGCTTGCCGATCTCGAAACAGACTCTATTGAGCGCTGCTTCTTATTGATGAAGTTCTTGTATCCCATCCAGAGCGTACAAGCGGCTGCCTTTAACCTTCAGTCCAATTCCATGAGCAGTCAAGCGAAAGGGTTAGAAATTTTAGACAATATTGTAGATATTCCCCATAAGAAAGCGCTGTTAACGGTACTCGATCAATACGCGATCGCCGAAAAACTCTCTTATTTGGAAGATTTATTCTTATATGAACCGCTCAGTCCCAGCGATCGCCTGCGCCATCTTCTCGACCTTCGTCATTTTCTCTCAGATTGGCCCTTAGCTTGCTGTTTCCATGTTGCTCAAGCCTTCCGCTGGAGTACCACTACTGAACATATTCTGGCTGGACTACGGCATCCGAGGGGGTTTGTACGGGAAGCCGTCTTGAATTATCTTAAAGTAGCAAGCCCTTCAACCTTGAGTCAATTGTTGCCTATGCTCAAAAACGATCCCGATCGCCTAGTGGCTGGCCAAGTTCAAGCCTTAATTGAAGAGTGTGGACTCTCCCATATCCAGGACTCCTCACCCTCAATCTTGAGTGAAGATGCCTCAGATTTCCCCATCCCTCCATTTCCCTATCCCCCATCCCCCTAACCCCGACCCGGAGAAGTTATGTTAAGTAGCGTTGACCGCTTGCTGTTTGTGCGAGGTGTTCCCATCTTTAAAGAGTTACGGGATGATTTTTTAGTGAGATTGGCCTCGATTATGGATGAGTTATCGTTTCCCGCTGGGCAAACGATTTTTACGCAAGGACAAGAAGGACGCTCTCTGTATATTGTGGTCTCCGGACGGGTAAGGGTGCATATTGGCGATCGCGATTTGGCTTATTTGGATAAGGGAACAACTTTTGGAGAAATGTCCCTGTTTGATGCAGAACCGAGATCGGCTTCGGTGACGGCGATCGAAACCTGTGATTGTTTGGTTTTAACTCAACAACAACTCTATGATGCTATTGATGAAACTCCAGGCATTGCGGTTAATATTATTCGCTTGCTTTCTCGACGGATTCGCGAATTAAACCAGAAAATTAATGCCCAAGAAAGTAAGATTCAAGAATTACAATTATCTAGCAAGCATTAGGACGTGGTAAGGAATAGGGAATAGGGTCTAATGCTTCAAGCTGTACTTGAGAGAAGAGAGAAGTGCTAATTATTCATTATTCATCAATCCTTGAATCAGCTCGGTATAATACTCCGTTCTTACATTAAGGTGTTGGGCTAATTTCAGGCCTCGTTCAAGGGCAGCTAGGGCTTGTTCTCGTCGATCAAGAGCGCTATGAATCTCGGCAATGCGTTCATAGGTATTCATCATGCCATAAGCATCATAGGCTTGAGCTTGAGTCCCTAGAAGCGACCGATAAACGGCTAAAGCTTCGGGGAATTTCTGTTGGTTGTTATAGAGTATTCCCAAGGATTGTAGAGCTTCAGTAGCATAGGCAAGGTTTTGCTGTTCAAAGGCAATCAGGTAGGCTTGTTCGTAGAGTTGGGCACTGGTTTTAAGGTTACCTAGGGTTTCGTAGTGTTTGGCGATCGCTATTTGTTCCTTGGGAATTGAATTAACTTGCCCTAATCGATCGTACAGGTTAATGAGATTGAGTCGCGTGGCGATCGCTCCTTCCCATTCCTCCATCTGCTCGTAACTATAGGCTAACTGTTGATAAGCCTGAATTTGAGTCAGAAAATCCTCCTGTTCTTGAGCAAAACTCAAAACCCCTTCATATCCGGCAACCGCTTGGGGATAATCAAACCAATTGAGGTGGGTTTGGGCAATTTGTCCTAGAAGTGTATTTTGTTGCTCCTCATTAGAGTCTTCAATTGCCAGATCTAAGAGTTTCTGATACACTCCTACAGCAGATTGGGGCGATCGCAATTGTTGATAGGCAACGCCCAATTCCTGCAACGTTTCCTGGTCTGTGCCTTCCACGTCTCCCTGAATTTGATCTAACCGAGCCATAATTTGCCGAAGCGTCACTAACTCCCCCTCCGACCAAGCAATAGCTCCAACTCGTGAGAGGGCTTGGATTTCTGGAATGATTCCTAATTCTTGGCGTAACTCTAATTCCTGCTGCCAGAGTTGAAATGCTTCAAGTGAATTCCCCTGTTGTAGTAACTCTAGGGCTTCTTCATGAAGGGTTTCCACATCTGAAGATTCTACAACGCGATCGGAGAGTACAGGCTCGGCCGCAACGGGCAAAGTCCATAACCCTCCCAGGCAAATTATCCAAGGAGCCAGATATTGCGCTACACGCTGGGGAGTTAAAGTCATAAGCTTGTTATATAGCGTTTTCAAATGATAAACAGAAATTCTGTAGGGGCGAGGCCGTTCGCCCCTACTCCTTAATCAAACCTAACTTTTGCTTCAGTTTTACCCATTTCATGCGCAAGCGCCAAGCTTTATTGGCTTTAATCGCTGCTAATTCCAGGTTACGGTGATGCAGTTGACTATTGAGATCTTGCAATTGGGCATTCAGTTGAGCTTGAATGTCAGCCGAGAGAGTATGGGTATTTTGCAATTGGGCACTGGTGTTCACCAATTGTTGGTTAATGTTGACGGCTTCCGCGTGGGATTGATTCAGTTCTTTTTGGGTTTGTTCCAGGTCATAATTGGCTTGTTCGAGTTGCGATCGCAATTGATTCGCCATCTGTTTGTAATGTTCGCATTCGGACTGAGTCTGAGCTAAGAGTGCTTTATTAGCCTGTATGTTTTTCTGAACCAGAGATTTTTGGTATTCTGATTCTTCATACTGCGATCGCATCCGTTGTAACTCTTGAGCGTGTCGATCGCATTCGTTCTGTTTAAGATTCAGCAGTTTCTGATATTTTGTTGCATTGCCCACTTCCTGCCAACTGCTAAACGCCCAATCTTGGGGACTCAAGGCTTGAATTTTTTCCAATTCTGCCTCCACATCCAGTTCCGCAGGCATAATCGAGTCTGCGCTTCCCCAAGAACCCGCTAAGGTTTCCAATTCTTGATAGAGCGTAATCGCTTCTGGGAAAAATGCCTGAATGAGTGCCGGTTTACGGGTTTGAGAAACATCCCGTTGGAGTAATCCCGGTTCAATCACCGAGGGTTCCACAGCGCCTAAAGAGAGTTGCCATTTGTCCTCTAGTCCTTGTATCCACCCTTGCGGATCGCGGACAATAGCATCTAGATTCGCTAGGAAGCACCGTTCTGGATAGGCTCGGACAAATTCGAGCATCTGCCGATTGTAATGCATCCATAATTCTACTGCCTTTTCGGGATAAGCCGCGACCACTTCATCGGAACTGCGGCGATAGAGGGAATCGACTACTTCCCAGGGAGAGCGATAGACCAATATAAAATAAGCTGAGGGGACTAACTCAGCCCAAAACTTGAGAAATAGGGTGGTACGGGGGTCTTTCCATCCCCACAGAGGGCGTTGGGTTTTCTCTTTGAGTAGAAGTTTGGCGCTTTGCTGATAGCGAGGAGCGAGGATAAGTTCTGATTCTAGGGTGAGTCCGTCGATTTCTAAGCCTTGGGAGCGGAGAACATTTTGGTGGAATTCTACGAAGTCTAAATCTTCAAAATGACCGCGATCGTTACCTATTGTAGTGGCGACGAGGCGATCGCCCAAATGAACCCCCACACTATTGAGCAAGGAGGCACTCAGAGAAGTCCCAGAGCGATGCATTCCCCCCAGAATAAAAATGCCTTCAGCCAACCCTTTACCGGATGAATGTCCCGATTCTAAACTGGCGAGTTGTTCCAAACTTTGGCACACCAGCATCCGTTCTAAACTGCCCGTTTCCCCTATCGCTTTAATCATCACTACATCGTCGCGCTGCACTTGACTATGATTCAGATGACACACCCAAGATCCTTCAACACGAGGGACACAGCGATGGATAATTTTATCATTCACCCACAATTCAATCGATTTGGCCGCCGTTTGTGCGTTTAAACTCCAGACTTTACCCTTAAATTCCCAATCTCCAGACGAGTTTAATTCTGTACTCTCTAGATTCCCTTGGGGAGGATAAGTAAAGGTAAATGTTGACCAGTCCGGGCTACTATTTTTACTAATAATGTATAGATCTTGATGGTCAGCGAGTCCCTTGGGGATACGATGATAGGTGGCACTTGGCCCTAAAATTTGATTGAGGGAATGTTGGATAAATTCTTCACTGACATAGGTTGTACCATACACGGAAGGATCTAGGGTACGACTTTCGCTTTGGGGAATAAAATGAATCCCGGAGGCGGAGAGGGCGAAGGGATTTGGGGCTAGCGTAACATCATGGGTGCTAAAAATCAGGAGTCCCCCTTCATTCAAATTATGGTAGAGGGTTTTTAGCCAAGGCACAAAGGTGCTTTCAGGGATATGACTAAAAAAGGAACTGGCGAGAATACAGTCAAAGCTTTGGTCTATTTTGTACTCAGTAGGGGTGAGGGTGGAATGAATCCCCTGAACTTGAAATTGTTCGATTTGAAATTGTACGGCTTCTGGATAGATGTCCGAAATCCAAATGTGTTCGGGAGGGAGAACTTGAGTCAGGAAGCGGGTAAAGCGTCCATATCCTCCGGCAAAGTCGAGGAACGTGGAGAGGTTGTCCCAACTGCCAAAGTGATGGGTGATAATTTGTTGGATGGCTTGGAAGATGCGGAGTCCATTACCATGATAGCGGATAGCGGCTTGAGTCGGGTCACCGTTGCTGTTCTCTAGAGCCATGAGGAACATCTCGTCGTTGTCGGAGATGCTGGTATTGAAGGAGTTGAAGGAGGGAACCATTGCTTGTACAAACGATGCTAGGATGCGATCGCCTGCTCCTTCCTCAAGCTGTTGATTTTCAATCCTACTCACAGTCATTGACACTCCCCTCTACTCTATGGACGTTAACCGTATATTGTATAGCGCGATGCGCTGGTCATGGGAATGAGGAGTTGGACATCTTCCCGATCTGTAATAAAATTCTGGCGATCTCCTCGTTAATCTTTGGATTTTCTGACACTGCATGAGGGTCCATTATTTCAGACAATTCTTTGATCTATCCGATCGCAGTCTTCCTGAACCGCTTTTGCCATCATTTGTAGATCTTCTTGGCAGTTATTGTAACTGGGTCTGACTACAACCGACGAAGTAACCGATCATATTCTGTATGTATACCAATCCAACACCAGTAAATGCGATCGTCTTCTAATAACCTCGGTAGTTTAAAGTTACACGAGCTGAATAAATGGATGGATTCTGGCGAACTTGTTTGAAATGAAGACTATTATGGTAAGGATCTAATCGCCAAAGGTCATAAGCTTTAGCTGCTTGTTCTTGAACTGAAGCAGGAAGTTCATCAAGTTTTTGACGAAAGGCTTTTGTGACAATTGATTTCATGGCGACTGAGGAGGAAAAACTTCATCAAGAGGTGTTGTTTCACCTGCTGCGATTTCTTTCCTGACGCTCTGGGCGATCGCTTCCCACTGCTCGTCTGTAGTGGCTTCAAATCTTGCTGTCCAGTTCAGTTCGTCTTGGATCTCAGCCAGCAGACGAGCGGCGATTCGCTGCGCGATACCGTCGGGAACGCATCCTGCTGATCTTCGGGTAATTGCTTCAGTTGGGCGATCGCCTCTTCGAGTAATTGAGTCATATTCACGCTCCCAATCGATGGCTTTGCCCGTTATTCTAACGAAACTGACTGGGTTTATAGCGATCGCTCCGCTATACCTTCGGGAATGCCCCCCCATTTTCCCATGAGAGGCCATTTTCTCATAAATGATTAGCGGCTCTGGCGTTGTGCGATTTCCATCAATAATCGTAAGGCTTCATTCACAGATTCTTCACTTGGAAATGCTTTTGCCACATCAGGATCAAGCAAAACTAGATTATTGCCTGCTCGATAACGTTCCACATATTTTCCTTTAATTCCCCCTGTTAACTGGGAAAAATCATACTCAGGTCGCAGTTCATCATCCATTTCATTATTAATGTTATTCGTTTCCTTCTTCATAAAATCTTTGTTGTAGCAAAGCCAACTTAACTCAAGGAAATTTCACCTTTAAAAACATCAATAATTGCCTTTTCTTCCCTGAGAAAATCAATTCCTAATAGTCCATTGGCAAAAGAACTCAGAGGTAAATCCATCGCTACTACAGAAAAATTCTCTTTACGGACTCCTAAACAATTAAACCAAGGAACAGAGACAATCGGCAATTTTACGGTAGCTGAAACAGTCACAATCGTAGTGGTTTGAAGGGGGTGTTTCAAGTCACACCCTAAACATTCTAGGATTTGGCAGGGCAACACAGTATAACTTGAGCCTGTATCAAGCAATAATCTTAAAACAATGGGACTTTCCCTAGCTCGTCCTACTGATGCTCTCAACCAAAGTAAATTCCCCTGTCGATTTAGGCGATAGATTCTACGAGAACTCATAAAATAAAGGCCACATCTTCAGGAATTTGCCCTACATATTCGATCGCTAGGGGTTGCTCAGGAATAGAAGCTAACATTTCATAGATGTGCGACGGGTTGGGAGAATGAGCCAGCACTTCTCCTTCTATAACCTGCATCTGATCATCAAGGTCTTTATAGGCAATCAGTAACCATTCCCCTTGATAATGCTGTTTCATTTCTTCAAAGGTCATTAGCTCAGACATTTTCTTGGTCTATCTGATCGCAGTCTTCCTGAATTATTTCTACCATAATTTGTAGATCTTCGGGTAACTGCTTCAGTTGGGCGATTCGCTGCGCGATACCTTCGGGAATGCCTCTTCCAGTAATTGAGTCATATTAACGCTCGCGATCAATGGGTTTTCCCGTCATTGTAACGAAGATGGCTGGATTTATGGCGATCGCATCCTAGCCGCGATCGCTTACTCCACCTTCAAGCTGTTGATTTTCAATCCTACTCACACTCATTCACACTCCTCTGGACTTCTATAGCACTAACCGTTATTGTATAACGCGATGCGCTGGTCATGGGAATGAGGAATTGGACATCTTCTCGATCTCTGAAAAATTCTAGCGATCACCCCGAAGTTGTTATCCAAATCTGGAGGCTCTATGTCAGGATGTTATCCAGCAACTGTGAGATATCAACAATACTGGAGTTATACCGCAAGTGTTGGACAATACTCAGTTGAGGTTGGTTATAATGGATTCGAGTTCTAACCTCATTTGTACCAAATTGAGGAGAGCATCATGCAGTCCATTACAAAAAACTCCCAGCTTATCAAAACTTTTTGTGTATCTTTGGCGATCGCACTTGGCTCAATTTTAGTATACACCACTACAAGAGTAGCTGCAAATGCTGAGACAGATACAAGAGAAGTTGTTGAAGTTGGAAAAGTAAACCATAAGTCTACCAGTCGAGCATCAGAAGAATTTGTAACTAATGGAAATCTTAAACAAGACTCTTCTGAAGAACCTTGCACGAAACCCTGTGCCAATCTCAAAACAGAGAAAACAACTTACACTCGGTTAGAGCCTATTGTGGTTGATTTTTCTTTTGAAAATATACCTTACGCTGAAGGGTATCGAATTGCCATGTCGCCTGTATCAAGAGATACTAATTGCTACAACCATGAGTGTTTTAGCGTGGGTGAAGATGGAACAGTGACATTTAAACCTAAGAGCTGATTCCTAAAGGAAATCTTAAGAAGGCTATAATCCTTATATATCAATGGTTTTAGCCTTGATTGGGCAAAAGTTGCTATTTTAGTGAACCTCTTGCTGTTAAGCACTTTCAGCGACTTCGGGAATCAGCTCTAAAAGACCTGGAGATTATGAAATTCGTGCCTTTGTACATACAGGAAGCGAACGGGTACAAATTGAAAAAATAGGTATCAAAGTCACATCAGATTTGTAATTTATGCTCTATTTTATAAAGTTCATCTAAAGTGACTTAATTACTTTCTTCTGACATGGTATTGTTGCCTCAAAACTTTACTCGATCATTGTGTTAGTTCTCAATTAGGGAGAGATAAATGAAATTTCCTAAACCCCGTTTGAAATTCATCATGTCCTCAAAACATTTGGTTCTGAGTCATTGCAATCAAGCAACAATAACCCTTTTCCTTTCTCATTCAAAGATTTGAAATCAGAGGGAAACTATCACACAAATAGCGGACGATAATCGACTGAGTTTATAATGACTATTAAACACAAAATCTGGGTTATTTCTAGTTTCTTGTCTCTCACCTTTGCTTCATCACCCATTGCTGTTTCTAGAGACCTAACCTCCATACAACCCATCAATACATTTGCACTGACCAAAGAGAACACTCAATGTTCTAACACTTTGGCTTCCGTTGAGCAGAAAATTAGTCAGAATCAAAATATTCCTATTACTTTTGATTGGGAAGATATGCCCGATCAAGTTTGGGGTGATGCTACACCTGCTGGCGCAGAGCAAATGCTGCACGTCACCATGGGTAGACCTATTCAGAGTAATACAGTGCCACAACATCATCCACGAACACTGGATGTAATGAATTCTTCAAAGTTCAGAAATGATTTAGCCACTGAAATTATTGATTCATGTCCTGGTGTTGGTTTGGTTATTTTTGGTCTTATGGCCACTGACTATAGTCGCTCTCATGGTGTAGTCAATAGTAAAGTTCAAGAATTTCAATGTTTTGAAACTAGCTCGCGAAGAGATCCTATCCCGTGGGGATTTGAAAGATGTTTGTAAACGCCGAATGTTTCCCTAGCTCTGTGCTGAACGAAACAACTTGGAGATCGCTTTGGCTCTCCCAAAAAATTAGGACTCGCCACTGACCTTTTCAGAGTGTGAGGTGTTTACCTGGTGCGATCGCAGACATTTTGTTTGGGTATCGCTTACTATACTTCCATGAAAGACAGAAGCGCAATCGCACGGTATAACACTTACAGCACTTTTCGATGTTATGAGGTACACTAATCCTCTTCTGTCACTCTTGGAAATTCGTTAGAATTTCCGTTGTTACAGCCCGCGATCGCTAACGAAAGAATCAGGGTTTGAAGCCTCTTTTTTAGAAAGTGACAGAAGAGGGCTAATCAGAATTTTCCTTGAGAGTGCTTTCCCCTGAAAAGCCTGAAAAATGGGCACTATAACGTCAAAAATGGTTTTCCCATTACCCATTACCGCGTGAAGCGCTGTAAGTCCAGTAGGGTGTATTCTTAACATATCCTACGCTATCCCCATATCCTACTGATGGATTAATTTCTTAGGATGATACCAAGCAGTAATACCATAGCGATCGCAGAGAGTGAGCAGCACGTAGGATATTCCGATAATCAGGGGAATGCCGAGGAAGACTAAACTGGTAGTAATGATATAGACATTTTCCACTAGAAACAGCGATCGCATCATCTGCTCTAGGGCAAACCAAATCGGACGGTGAAATAAGAACATGCCATAGGCGCAATAGGCTATGGTGTGGAATAATCGGTTAAGTCGCGAATTTTGACAAACGACATCAGAAAGGCGATAGATCAATAGCACAAAGGAGAACATCAACAAATTCAGTAAAATAGTGTTGTGTTCAATTCCTAGGCTGTATTTCTTTTCCCACAACCAGCACAGGGGCAAGAACGCTAAAAATACTCCTCTGTTCAAGGATAATACTTTTCGCCAAATGCGACCCTCAAACCAATTCTTTTTGGCTGCTAAAATTCCCCCTATAAAGGGTAAGCTATAGCAAATCAGGCGCATATCGGTAATGTTCAAATAAGTGGCACTGAGGAAGAGAGTTAAGAGAACTCCCCCCAGAATTACCAGTTTGTAGAGAATTGGTATTTTATTAATATTGAGCAGTGAGAAGAGGCTATAGTAGACTGAAATTAATCCCACATACCATAACGTCGGTAAAGGCGGATACCCGTCAGAAGCAAAGATTAATTGTAACCCCAAAACGTGAATCAAGATTTGTCCCCAATCCAACATGCTATAGAGATAACAAAATAGGGCAAGGGAGAGGTAATAGAGCGGGAAGAGTTTAGCCAGCTTTTTGAATAAAAATTTCCCGGCTGTCTGGATATTCGGAAAGGTTAATTGATGTCGGTTAATTAAACTTCCAGCAAGAAAGACTAATAACCCTAAGCTACATTGAAGACTGAGATGGTGTAACTGCGATAAATCAACTGTTGTGCCGAAAAGGTGGAAGCGATAGGATTTGAAGCAATAATCGGGAAGATTGTACAGTAAGATCGTGGAAATTCCTACGGATCTCATGAAATCGAATCGGGATGAACGATGGACTATTCTGTTCATAGTTCTAGGGTTGATGAGGTTGAACTATATTTGGCACTGCCAATCCCCCGAAATCCCCTTTAAAAAGGGCAATTTTCGCGAGTGCCCGCCTTTTTCAGAGGGTTGGGGGATCTTAGAGTTGTAGGGATTTTAAAAACTAGCTATTATCCTCTAGAACTTCCAGTGTATGAGCTGGAGGTTCTGTCCATTGGCTTTCAAAAGTTAACTTGGGGTCAATCTTGAAATCGACTGTGCCATTGCCACAAACGGCTTCATCTGGATTAACCCGAAACATCGCTGCATCAATACAACGGGCGAGATAAATAAACTCTTCATCTACCATTCCGGAAACTCCGGCATTGAGGAAATAAACTCCGGGATGAAGAAAGCATTCAAAGGAAAACTGAACGGTAATCACTTGATGAGGTTCAAAGTGAGAAATTTTATGAAAAGAAGGGCTGACAGAGGCTCCACCTAATTCTAAGCCGCTAATGGTTTTAATTAACATGCCAAAGCGCACATTTTGAGCCATTTTGGAGAAGCGGACTTTGAATGTATAGATATAGGATTGTCTGCGAATCAGATGATTGACCATTCTACCGGATAAGGTCTCAATGTGAGGGTCAATAATTTCCGCGCCTCTGGTGGTGTAGGAAAGGGTATGTTCGGGGTTAAGATTGGGGTCGTAGTAGTCTCCTAATGTGGGTATGGATGGGGAATGAGGGAAGTCTTTAGAGGGAGCAGATTGCCCATTGGTTTCTGATTTTTCTGGTGTGGGAAAGGTTTGCTGTTGATGGGATTTTTTCAGTTCTTCACGTAAGATATGGCTTTTGTCTGAGGGCGCATAAATCAGTTCTTGATATTTGGAGACGACGAATTTCGGCTTATTGCTGAGGATGATTTCGCCTTTATCCATGAGGATAGCCCGATCGCACAATTCGACCACCGAAGAAGCAGCATGAGATACAAATAACACTGTCCCGCCGCGATCGCGAATATCCTGAATCCGAGCAAAACATTTGCGCTGAAACGCTTCATCTCCCACGGATAGAGCTTCATCAACAACTAAAATATCGGGTTCGACACTAGTTGCCACCGCAAATGCCAAGCGCACGAACATTCCACTAGAGTATGTTTTTACTGGTTGTTCAATAAATTCACCGATATCCGCAAAGGCGACAATCGAGTCAAATTTGGTTTTAATTTCGTCCTTCGTTAACCCCAATAACTGACCATTAAAAAAGACATTCTGCCGCCCTGTAAATTCCGGATTAAATCCGCTCCCCAATTCCAACAGAGCCGATAGCCGACCTTTCACCTCTACCTCACCTGTGCTTGGCGTGAGGGTAGCAGCAATAATTTGTAGTAAGGTACTTTTTCCCGAACCATTGCGCCCCACAATGCCTAGGGTTTGCCCTTGAGGAATTTCTAAATCAATATCATGCAGCGCCCAGAATTCTTGCCCCCTGGTTTTTCCAGGTAGCAACAGCTCTTTGAGGCGATCGCCCGGATGGGCATATCGCTTAAACGATTTAGAAACACCTTTTAGTGAAATCGCCATTTCACTCATGAAAATTACAATACCTTTAGTTCAGTGAGATCGTCAACCAACCCGACACTCTCCCAGGAATAAATGGGTATCCCTTCCCTAGATCACATCGGCAAACGCGGGGCGCAGTCGTCGATAGACCCACAAACCCCCTGACAACAGTACCAGAGAAATGCCCAAAGCACTCATCCATTCTCCCCAATGTTGCATGTGGCCCACTAAAATCAAATCTCGGTAGGTTTCCGAAATCGCTGCCAAAGGATTGAGCCAAAACACCCACTGTCGCCAAGGTTCGGGAATAATGGTAACCGGATAGACAATGGGAGTCATGTAAAACCACAAATTGGTAATCACCGCTAAACTTTGGGGAATATCGCGCAAAAACACGGTTAATGCCGAGACTAAATAGCCCAAACCTGCCGTAAGCAACAATTGGGGTAACCATGCTAAAGGCAACAATAACAGCGTCGGATGCAGCGTCTGCGTGATCAACCCGCTCAATACAATCAGGGCAATTAACCCCATAGAACTTTCAATGAAGGCGCTCAGAACAGGCACAAGAGGCAATAACCCCAGGGGAAAAACCACCTTTTTCACTAAATTCGGTTGACCAATCACCGCATTTGAGGACTGAAGCAAACCGGTCATAAATGCAGTCCAGGGCAGCAGTCCGGCAAATAACCATAGCCCAAACGTGAGATTATTGGCTGCCATTCCCTGGAGATTGAGCTTCACCTTCAGCACAATTGAAAACACATAGGTGTAAATCAGTAACTGCGAGAGTTGATTGAGCAACGGCCACAAATTCCCCAGTACTGAACCCTGATAACGAGCCGCTAAATCCCGGTGAACTAAACTTTTAAGTAAGTTCGCTTGTAGCAACCATTGACGGTTTCCCAGAAATTTGGCGATAATGCGACTTATCGCTCGCGCGATCGCTTCTACTCCCATTCCTCCCTTATTGGCCTTCAACAAAATTCACATCCTCTCTCACCACTGCACAACCCCAGACTCTACAGAGTAGGGCCCTAAAATTTTGACATTCTCCCCGATCAAGTGCAACTGTAGGTTGACTCAAAGTTTTGTAAAATTGTAGTCTGAGTTACAGTAATCCAGTCTACTCCATCTCTATATCATAAAAGTATTCAACCCACTCGCATTTTACCCATTAGTGTGAACTTTGATTCCTACGATTCAGGGGACTTCTACGATGAACTCTTCGGGGCCGATGGTAATCCCCGCCCCGAATGTCAACCCCTTATAGACCATTTCAATCATCTTTCTCGCGAACACCTTCATCAACGCCAACAAGCGGCCCAAATTGGACTGTTTAAGCTGGGAGTCACCTTTAATGTCTATGGTGCAGAAGAAGGAACTGAACGGATTTTGCCCTTCGATCTCATTCCCCGTATCGTCTTATCTCAGGAGTGGAAAACCCTAGAGCAAGGACTCAAACAACGAATTCAAGCCCTCAATTTATTTATTGCTGATATTTATGACCAGCAAAAGATCGTTAAAGATAAGGTCATTCCCGAAGAATTAATTCACTCAGCCACCGGTTTTCTCAAACCCTGTATGGGTCTCAAACCTCCCCAAGATGTTTGGTGTCATATTACTGGAACCGACTTGGTGCGCGACAAAGAAGGTCAATGGTACGTTTTAGAAGACAATTTGCGTTGTCCCTCTGGCGTTTCCTATGTCTTGGAAAATCGCCGAGTGATGAAAAGTACCTTTCCTCAAATCTTTAGCTTAATGGATATTGAACCGGTCGATCGATATCCTAGCCGTTTGCTCGATACCTTACTCCATCTAGCTCCTAGCCATCTTCCCAACCCCACCGTAGTCCTCTTAACTCCAGGAATATATAACTCAGCCTATTTTGAACATTCATTTTTAGCCCAGCAAATGGGAGTTGAGTTAGTCGAAGGCCGAGATCTAGTCGTTGTTGATGGCTACTTACAAATGCGAACTACGAAGGGACTGCAACGGGTGGATGTGGTCTATCGTCGCATTGATGATAGCTTTATCGATCCGACGGTCTTTAATCCCGATTCCTTGTTAGGCGTTCCCGGTTTGATGGAAGTTTATCAGTCTGGACGAGTTGCTTTAGCCAACGCCCTGGGAACCGGAGTTGCAGATGATAAGGTAATTTATGCCTATGTTCCCCAAATGATTCGCTATTATTTGGACGAAGAGCCAATTTTAGCTAATGTCCCCACCTATCTGTGTTGGGAGCCAAAGCAACAAGACTATGTGCTAAACCATTTACCACAATTAGTGGTTAAAGCCGCCGATGAGTCAGGCGGCTATGGCATGTTGATCGGTCCGAATTCAACTTCAGCCCAACGGGAAGAGTTTGCTCAACGGATTAAGGCCAATCCCCGTAAATATATTGCCCAACCCACCCTGTGTTTATCTAGGGTTCCTACCCTATTAGAGGGGAGTATCGAAGGCTGCCATGTAGATTTGCGCCCCTATATTCTCTATGGTAAAGATATTTCCGTAATGCCTGGAGGTTTAACTAGAGTGGCCCTCAAGCGGGGGTCTCTAGTGGTCAATTCTTCTCAAGGTGGTGGCAGTAAAGATACTTGGGTCTTACGAGATTAGGGGGCTAGGCTAGGGATGATGTCATGAAAATAACGATACATTAAGTTTCGTGAATTATTGATAAAAATGAGTTGCTCAAACTCAGGGTTATCCTTTATCCTTCCAGTAACGAGTTTTTCATGGCAAAAAAACTATGATTGAATCACTTGCATTTACCCATGCTTCACTGGCCTACGAAGATACTAACCCAACTCCCCAATTACGGTCTTTTGAAGGAATTAATGTATCTCTGGCCAAAAGTGCCGTAGGAGTTTTAGCTCTAAGTGTAGCGCTCTCGATTATCAGTGTCGCAGAAAACGCGATGGCCTACCTGAGTTACGGATCTAGAGGTAATGATGTTGTTTATCTGCAAGACTTGCTAAAACGTGCGGGTTATTTCTCCTATGCAGTGGGATCGACTGGTTACTATGGTAGTATTACTTATGATGCAGTTGTCAGTTATCAGTACGATATGGGCCTAGCTGTAGATGGAATGGCTGGCGCTCAAACTTTTGCGTCTCTGGAAGCTAATACTGGCGTAGGTGGTGGGACTCATCGGGTGGTTGCTACAGGTGGCTTAAATGTCCGTTCAGGAATGGGTACATCCTTTCCTGTTATTGGTGGACTCGCCAATGGACAACGGGTTTTTGTGGAATCCTTTGACCATACCGGCTGGGCAAAACTTACCACGGGTGGGTATGTGTCCGGTGATTATTTGGCCGCACTCTAATCTTTAAAATCAGAATTCTATTACAATAGTGAGTCAATTGCATAATAACTGACTCGCTATTTGAGCATTTTTTTGTAGTAAACGTTCGTTTTAAACGGCTAGGGATGTGGGGATTAAATCGATTTTACCGCGTTGTACAGCTCGCAATAAACGGTTAATTGACTTCCGCTCATGGGCTTGTAGTTCAGAATAGCTAGACGCGAGTTGCAGGGTATGATAATCGGTACAAGAAACGACACCGGTTGCACCCACTGCTCCAAAGATTTCGGAAATGCGATCGGATAGCTTTTCTGTTGGAGATAACATAGTTTTTTCTCTTCAACTCATCTTATGTTCCTATTGTGGTCGCTCGGGGTCACCTGTGGGGTGACAACCCCCACATAAAGTTTGTGATTTACGTTGGCTATACAAGTGATTTGGATAGGAGAGATAGGAGGAAGAGGAGATAGGGGAAGGTGGAGACGTGAAGGAGTCTGAAATATGTCGCTATTTGGGCATTAGTCTATTCGCCGATTGAAGATCCGTTTAGAATGAGCAGATTTTTACCTTGATTATTCTGATAATACGGGAACTAGGTTTTGATTACTGTTTGAAGTTAAGTTATGTTAAGTCGCGTCGCAGATTCAATCTATTGGCTCAATCGTTATGTAGAGCGGGCAGAAAATACGGCTCGATTTATTGATGCTAATTTGACCTTAATTTTGGATTCTCCGGTTGGGGTTGTCCATCAGTGGGAACCGTTGGTGATTACGACGGGCGATCGCCAGGTGTTTTGGGAGCGCTATGGCGAAGCGACGAAGGAGAATGTGCGCCATTTTCTCACGTTTGATGCGAAAAACCCCAATTCGATTTTGTCTTGTTTGTGGATGGCTCGTGAGAATGCGCGATCGATTCGAGAGGTGATTTCTTCGGAGATGTGGCAGCAAATCAATGAATTTTATTACATGGTTAAAGAGACTTCTCCAGAGGGGTCAATGGTGGAGTTATCGGATTTTTATACGGAAGTTAAGCGCTGTAGTCATTTGTTTGCCGGCTTGATGGATGCCACGATGTCCCATAATGAGGGTTGGCATTTTGGCTTGATTGGCCGGTTGTTAGAACGAGCAGATAAGACTTCGCGAATTTTAGATGTGAAGTATTTTATTTTATTGCCTTCGGCTCAGGATGTGGGCACAACATTAGATGAAATTCATTGGATAGCTTTGTTAAAATCTGCGAGTGCTTATGAAATGTATCGCAAACAAATACACCGTCACCAAATTACGCCTATGGGAGTAGCAGAGTTTTTGTTGCTCGATCGCCACTTCCCCCGTGCAGTACGCTCTTGTCTGTTTCGCTCCGAGCAGTCTCTCCATCGAATTAATGGTACAGCACCAGCAACCTGGAGTGATTCGGCCGAACGAGCCTTGGGTCGTGTGCGATCGGAGCTGGAATACATCACCATTGAGGAGATTATTCAACAGGGATTACATGAATTTGTGGATAATTTACAAAAACAGTTAAATTTGGTGGGCGAGCAGCTCTATCAAACCTATTTCTCTTTAGAGTCAGTGCATTAAATTAACAAAGATGGCAACAGGAACACATGCGCTATAAAATTATCCACTCAACTTATTATACTTATAGTGAATTTGTGGCTCTGAGTCCCCATTGGCTGCGGTTGCGATCGCGCTCCGATGGCGCTCAAACCCTGCATCACTTTCAGTTAGAGATCGATCCGCTCCCTACTGGTCAATCCTCTGTCCTCGATGAAGAGGGCAATGTTCTGGAAAAAATTTGGTTCGACGCTCAGGAACTCAAAGCACTAAAGATTACTGCCACTTCTGAAGTGGAAACCCATTGTAGCAACCCCTTTAATTATCTCTTAGAGCCTTGGGCCGTTCAATTTCCAATTGATTATCCGTCTAGTCTACTGGCTCGGCTATCCCCCTATTTTGCCCCTAGAACACTGCCGAGTCCAATCGATCCCAGGGTTTATACTTGGGCGATGGACATTGCCGATCGCGTTCGCTATCAAGTTACCCCGTTTCTGAGTGCGATTAATCAGCAAATTTATGAACGGTGCGATTATTATATTCGCGATACGGGCGATCCTTTTCCTCCGGGAATAACTTGGGAACAAAAAGGGGGAACTTGTCGAGATTATGCTGTCCTGTTTATGGAAGCCTGTCGCGCCATGGGGTTAGCTGCACGGTTTGTCAGTGGCTATCAAGAAGGCGATCTCGATACACCAGACCGCCACCTCCATGCTTGGGCAGAAGTCTACCTTCCAGGAGCAGGATGGCGGGGCTATGACCCCACCCACGGCCTAGCGGTCAGTAATGGGCATATTGCCGTAGCGACTAGTGCCATTCCCCAAAATACGGCTCCCGTTTCTGGCACCCTGCGCCGCTCTCAGGTACACAGTCAAATGGACTTTGATTTGGCGATCGCATTTTTAGATTAATCTGTGGTTAAATCCCTATCGTCTTCCTGGGCGTAATACTCCCAATCAATATTGGGAATGCTTTCGACTGCCTGGTTGAGAGCCACTTCCCAGGTTTTGCGAAGCCTACCTAAATAAGGGTCTCTCAGAGGAAGTTCAAGCTGGTGGCGGATCGCCAAACTATCCCGTTCGTACATCACCAGATTGATGGGCGGCCCTACGGAAATATTCGATTTCATCGTAGAATCGATGGATAAGATCGCTGCTTTCGCTGCAACTTCTACTGGGGTGTCAAAGTTCAACGTGCGATCGAGAATCGGTTTACCATATTTAGTTTCCCCAATTTGTAAAAACGGGGTTTCTGGAGTCGCTTGAATCGAATTCCCTTGGGTATAAACCAGATAAAGTTCTGGGTCTTCCCCCTGAATTTGTCCCCCCACTAAAAAGTTACAATGGTAATCAATACCGTCTTTTTCCAACCAAGCTCGGTCTTGTTCGAGCAATTGCCGGGTTTTACTGCCGATATAGCGGGCAATTTCGTGGAAAGTTGGTAGAGAATGCAAATTAAGATCCTGCTGCACTTTAATATCTTTCTTCAAACTAGAGACTACCGCTTGGGTAACAGAGAGGTTCCCCGAAGTACACAGGATAATCACTCGTTCTCCAGGTAGGGAGAAATCAAATAACTTACGATAAGTGGAAATATAATCCACTCCAGCATTGGTTCGCGAGTCTGCCGCCAGCACCAGACCAGAACGGGTGATAATGCCAAGACAATAGGTCATAGAAGCTAGAGAAAAACGCCTTACTGATTGTACGGAATTTTAGGAATGTGGCGTTTCCCGCGTGTATCCTTTATTGTTAAACTCAGGGGGTATAGAGGATGAATTCTCTCAAAACCACTGCTTTAATGTTTACAGGTGGATGCTTAAGCCTGTGTGTGACTGCATCTCCAGTCCAGTCCCTTCAGTTACACTTTCAGTCTCCAGATGGTCAAACTAGCGCCGATCTCTTGTTTGGAAACCATGTTACTTTTGGAAATAGTTATGTCGGTCCTATGGGTATTGAGCTTTATCAAGACCCAACAAAAGACCCGATAGATTCTTTTCTCAAAGGTGAGAGTCATCGAGTTTATTACCATAATGGTTCTCTCGATCCCTATTTGGCTAGTCACTTCCGCAATAATAAACCTGCTAAGTGTGATGCGAGGCAGTGTTTATTGCCACTGAACTCTATTTATTATGGTAGTCTCCATTCAACCCCTTCTACTGCTGTGATTACTCAATCTAATGGTCAGTGGCATTTTCATACAGTAATGGGTTCCCCTTGGAAGGCGAACAAGTCGAGTCCGTATCCTACATATTCGATGGGTCTGTTTCGTCTTAGCCTCAATTGTGCGTCAGATTTACTCTCCTGTGTTGGTTCGTCTGGGACTATGAGCATGTTTGCTAGCAGTAGTCAGCATTTGTGGTATGAAGGGCCGATGCAGTTTGTAGGATTTACCAATTCAACAGCGAATCCTACCCCAGTACCGACTCCGACTCCAACGCCCCATCCGACTAGGGTTCCGGAACCTTCCGTTGTTTTGGGACTGTTGTTCTTGAGTGGTTTGGGTTTGCTTAAAAAGAGAAGAATATAAATCCCAATAAGAAAGGCGATCGCCTCTGATGACCTGGTAGACTATCTATTGGTACTCTCTACTAGAGAACGAAGAATGGTCATATCCAATCATTTGGAAACTGAAAAACCGACAAAGAGTGCGATCGCTCTAGGAAGTAACCTCGGTGATTCTCGCGCTACCCTAGAAAATGCCCTAAAAACGATTGACCAAACTCCTGGAATTACCGTCACAACCCATTCGAGTTGGTACAAAACTGCACCCATTGGCCCATCACAACCGGATTATCTTAATGGCTGTGCCCTGTTAGAAGTGAAGCTAACTCCCCACGAGTTACTCAAAACGCTGCTCAATATTGAAGACCAATTTGGCCGAGTCCGTCAAGAAAGGTGGGGCGCGCGAACATTAGATTTAGATGTCCTATTATTTGCCGATTTAATTCTAGACACGACCGATCTGCAAATTCCCCATCCTCGGATGACCGAAAGAGCATTTGTATTAGTGCCCTTAGCAGAAATTGCCCCAGACTGGATCGAACCCGTTTCTGGGGAGGCAATTTCTCAACTGGTTGAAAAAGTGGACTGTTCTGGAGTAAGGGGGTTTGAGCTGGAGTCATAGAACTCAAGTATTAACCCGGTCTGAGCATAACTAGGAAGAGGAGAGTCGTTTCGGTAGTGCCATTTAATTCGCGATCGGTTATTGCCAATGGAGTGCAGCAGTAATATTTATGTTGGCGAAGCAAAGCAATCTCCGCCATCTCGCTTTAATATGACTATAACTCAACATCGATTTCAAAAAGATACCCATGTTGTTCCACTGGCCAGTCACTTGCATACCAAGGTGCGAGAAACTCTCCTCCTAGCCAAGGAACTACAGATGAGCAAGCAAACAATTTGGCACTGGAACTAAATTCACGATCAACAACACTTAGACTCGTAATATTCATTACAGGTAAAATAATCTCTCTCTTCCTTACTTGCAATTGTGGGTCGATACAGACAATTTTACCGCCAAACCAAAATGTGAGCCAAAGACGACCTGCCCTATCTACAGCCAATCCATCAGGTACACCTTCATTTTCATCAGCAACAATAAATTGGTAATGCTCGCGAATATCGGGTAGGGTAGCTTCAGTTCGATCTGAGTCGAAGGTAAAAACATGAACCGTGCGTTCCAAGCTATCTAAAACGTAGAGCGATCGCCCGTCTGGTGATATTCCCATGCCATTAGCATAGCCTAGTCCGCTAAAAATTTCTTGAACTTGCCCCTGGGGATTACATCCTAGCAGTGCCCCTTTTTCCCCGATTTCTCCCTCATTTTCATGGATAGTGTTGAACCAGATGTATCCAGTTGAGTCAAGAACCACATCATTACAAACCAATTGTCTGCCCTGATATTCTTGGACAATAGGTACTAGCTCTTGGGTATTGACATTCCATTCTACTAGTCCTAACTCTCCAGACAATATGACAGTTCCCTTACTAGATACTGCCAGACCATAAAATGCACTCGGTAATGGGAACCGTTGCACTTTGCGGGTCGTTAAGCATAGTTGAACGAGCTGAAAATTACCGTAGTCCAGACAAAATAATTGATTACGTCTAGAGTCATAGCAAAGTCCCTCACCGCCCTGGAGATCGCACTCTGGCACTACGGTTATTTTATAGTTTGGTGAGCGTCGTTCTAGCAGTAGTGCATTGCGTAGATGCTCCCCATAAAACTGTAGTGCATCTCGATTCTTACCAACCAGGTTGAGTTCTGCCAGTGGACTGGGATGATAGTAGGTATCTTGAATTTGCTCTGTTGGTTCGCAATTAAACGCGATCAATTGGGAGCAATTGAGAGTGTGTTGAGCGAGGCTAAAATCAAACAACGCTGACGCGAGACCACTTTTATAAGTTGATAGATACAATCGAATACTGGTGGGTATTTTTTCTATTGATGTCTGTTTGGGAATCTGAGGACAAATTCCCTGGGCTAATATTAGAGCAGCTTTGGGTAAATTAAAGTTAAGACTCTCCTGGTACAAAAATCCAAATGTGGCGCTCATACGAGCATTCATTTCAATCAAGATCGGAGAACTTTGGTCTTGAATCCAAAATTCAGCGCTGAAAAAGCTATTGTTCAAACCGCTATCTTGAATAAAATGAGCTACTCGCTGATAAATAGCTCTTTGTTGTGCCTGACTCACTTGAGAAGGAAAAGCATAACAATCTACCGATCCATCTTGTGCTTCCACAGTATCCACTAAACCCAAAAAATGAACCTCTCCTTTATAGACAAAGCCATCACAGGTTAAAGGTTGACCGGAAATCAGCTCTTCGACTAAAAGTGGCACTTGAGATGTTACAGCTATGGGGTATTTTGTGCCATCAACAAATTCTTGGAATAAGTTTTGATACATTTGCCACCACGGTTGGTAAGAGCTGGCAAGTTCTTTACATACTTGTTCTAATTGTTCAGGTTGCTTTACTTTTGCACAAAACATTCCGTAACTCGAACAAACGGGTTTAACAAATACGGGAAACTTCAGTTGATTTACAATGTCCTTGTCAATTAATATCTCAGTTTTATTGGCCAGTTGTACAACACTGTGGCCGGGAGAATATGAGTCGATTTCACGAGCATAAAACTTATGAAAACAGTTGAGGACACCTTCTATAGAAGGGCCAAAAAGATTCAGGCTTTGACAAACCACAGCCGCCACTAAATTGGCGATATCAAAGCTATAGTAAACAAACCCGATCTGGTGAACTTGGGCATAAGCAATTGCATCTTGGCAAAAGGCAACTAAATCGGCTTCACCTTTAAGTTTAGGTGGTGTAGTTTGTATACATGAATACTCTAAACAATGAAAGCAATAGGCAAAAAAATCAGAGCTAGAAAATAATTGCTTCTCATCTTTAGATGGACATAACACCAATACTGGAATGAGTTTATCGGCTGAATTATTGGTCTGGAGTACAGTTGCTGTTGCTACTTTGAGCATGAATTTATAGTATGAGCCATCATACTAATTTTACTTGATACTGCTACAGATTTTTTTGCCGATCGGTTGCTTCTAAAAATGAAAAGATTATTCCCATAAGCGAAGTTTCGTTATAGCAATATTGCCGGATAAACACACCTCAACATCTGTTCCCGGATCGGATGTGCGGTTGATATCATCTCCCACATATAGATATCCATCTCCTTGCTTGACAAACTCAGTGAGTAGGGGACGGGTACAGAGGGAACAAAAGACAAGTTCCGGATCGGGTGTATCGGGTTCTAGGTGGGGAAAATTGACGCTCCATAAGGTTCCCGACTCAGGGGGTTGAGCTAATAAGTTTTCCAACACCCTCACTGTCCATTGTGTCGCCCTTTCCCAGTCTAGTTCTCTGTCGCTTCTTTTGAAGTGAGACAAGGCGATCGCTGGAAGACGATGTATTGTGGCTTCTCGGGCTGCCCCTATTGTCCCGGAAGGATAAATGTCTGAACCCATATTGCAGCCAGCATTAATCCCAGAGATCGCAAAGTGGATATCGTCGTAGAGATAGTTGACTCCAAGACGGACACAATCGGCTGGTGTACTGTCCACACTCACTTCAGTATCCGATCGCCGTTCGACTGGAATCACGGTGCGAATATTGACCTGATGACCACAACCAGACTGGTGGTGTTTGGGCGCAACAACCATAATGCGATCGGTCGTTACTTGAGATAATGCCCTGTGTAATGCACGAATGCCCGGAGCATCAATCCCATCATCATTAGTTACTAAAAAGCTCATAATCCTAACCCCCCTCTTTTGATGTAAGGTGCTAATTCCTCTGGAATTAAATTATCTTTTTCTTCTTCATGATTCAAAATATAAGGCTTAGAAATCATCTCTATGATTTTTCACCAATCGCTTCAATCGATTACCCAAGCTTTTTCCATATTAGAGTTTCAATTTATCTAAATAGACTGTAATACAAATACCAAAACACTCCATAAAAAATCAATATCCATTCATCTTTGTCGCGTCTAACCACATTACTCCAAACAAGTCATGACCCACACCATAGCCCGGTTGTTGAGTTTCCTCTAATTGCTGCAACACTTGAGCTAGGATAAATTCGACTTTCTGTCTGCACAGATGTTTGTCCGAAATCTTGTGTAATTCTTTCTGGGCGACCGTTTTAAATCCTTGAACTGCTAGGGGCAAATCAACGGGTTCTATGGGCAAAGACTCGCCCAGTAGCATTGCTGCTTCACTAACTAAACTATTCCACCAGCCAGAGAATTTCTTGAAGAAATCCAAGATATAATCGGGTGCCGATCCTAACTCAACTTGGAAGATTAATTGGCTCAATTCAGTTTCTTTCGAGGGATCGAGCAAACTATTGATGAGGTTACGATACTTAGGTAATTCTGGGTTAAATTGTCCCGTTGAGGTATGACGACCTACCATAATGGAGCGATCGAAAAACTTGAATTTCTCAACAGGGCAGCCTACAGCATCAGCCGCTTGCTGCATAATCTCTTGCAACTGTTCATGGGCGTAAAAACTCATCCATGTGGGTTCTGCATCTCCTTGGCTCTCGAAAAAGCTCATGCAGTAATCCCACCGGTTTTCTTTCCATTTGGGTGTCCACTCGATGCTGTACCGTCCTAATACATCTACAACCACTGCACACCGGGAGCGATTTTCGCAAGCATTCTCCGCAATTTTCTGTAGGGCTTGGTTTAGCTCATCATGAGTCAGATGGGAGTAGGGAACGCCACAAGAAAGGTACACATCAAAAGGTCGATGGAACTCCCTAGTCCGAATATCCGCACATTCAAACCTCACGTTACTGTGGTTGCTATATAGCTCATTGGCAGTTGCCACCATTGGGGCACTGATATCAACTCCCAGGTAATCTAGATCGTAGCTGCTGCCTAGTTCTGATTCCTCGGACAACAGTGTTGATAGCAACAGATATCCATCTCCTGTACCTGCACCAACATCTAAAACTCTTAGTTTCTCTCCCTTTTCCTTACTATATGGCGCGATCGCATACTTAAACACTGAACGAGAAAATGGCTCTTCCCACTCAACTTTTACACCGTCACGACGACTTTTAGATAAGTAATGTTGAACCGCATTGGTTTCGTGGTACAACGTCTCTATATGCTCTGAAGTTACTTTCATTGCTACTTACCTCCATCTTTAAATTATACTCAAAGTATCTAAAATCGCTTTAACTTTAGACACTTCATGGGTTCTCAACAGATCGCTTTTTCCTAACGCAGCAAAAACCCCCGTGAGGACTTGAGAACTACTGTATTCTTCCCCAAAAATTTCCAATGCAGTGGGAATTACATTGAAAACAGGAAACCCTAATTTCCTTAGTCTAAACGCATTTAAAAGACTGCTTATTTGATACCTTATCCGATTTGAAGCATTTTGGGATTTATAGTACAAATTGGTGTATCCCAGACCGACTGCTGGATCGATAAAAATTTTCCTGACTCCATGTTTTGTCGCGATTTCGATCTCTTTTCCAAAATAATCGTATAGTAAATCAATCGGATCTTTGGTTACATCTAATTCAAACTCCCCTACATCTCTAGCATGTTTTCCTTGAATGTAACACAAAATAATGGCCGCATCGAACTCAGCCACTATTCGATACATTTCTTCGCTATGTTCGATACCTGTAAAGTTAATGACGTTTGCCCCTGCCTTCAAACATTCCTCTGCCACTTCTGGGTAATAGGTGTCAACTGAACTTAAAACACCTGCTTTACTGAATCCTTCAATAATAGGGAGAAGTTGACTGATTTGTTTCAACCCATCGGCTCTCGCGGCATTTTTGGCAGTAGCTTCAGCTCCAATATCGATGATATCCGCTCCTTGAGCGGTTAAAACCTTACCACGACGAATTGCTTGCTCAGTCGTGTAACAGATGCTCTTCTTGTACCAAGAATCAACGGAAAGATTGACGACTCCTAAAATAGCTTTTTGTGAATTAAACTTAAATTGCTTATGACCAATAGTAAACTCTTCTACTTCAGCATTGTAGTCATCTTTATATTGGTCATAAATGGCGTAAATATCCGCGAGAGAAAACACTTTTAACCTCCGTTTATTGCCTGCTTTGTATTGTAACTTTACTCCATCAGTTCCCGACTATTTATTACAACCGCAAACCCCCTGCAACTTCCAAATTTTGTCCAGTAATGTAATTAGCTTCAGGACTGATAAAGAAACCTACTGCATCGCTTACTTCTTTTAAGGTTGCAGGTCGTTTTGTTGGGAGCAGTGGGATACTTTCCTCTAAACCAATAGAATTTTCTGCGACTCCTGGAGAAATAACATTGACGGTAATGTTGTCTTCAATCAACTCTACTGCCAGGGATTTAGTATAGACAATAATACCCGTTTTGGCAATTCTATAGACGGGATTTATGCGATCTGCTATCACATTTTGGGCACTAGCAAACGCAAAGTTGACGATCCGCCCCCAACCTGCTGCCTTGAGATAAGGAATTGCGGTTTGATTAATATAGAACGCGCTATGGAGGTTTGAATTAAATATTTGATGCCATTCCTCTATAGAGACCTGGCTAATTTGTTTTTCCAAATAGTCACCCACATTATTGACAACTACTGATAAGCCTCCAAGTTGTTGCGCTGCCGTTTCGACGAGAGACTTAGCTTGTTCTGGTTGGGTAACATCTGCTTGTAGGGCAATCGAGTTTACGCCATAGGTAGCAGCAGCTTCTTGACTCACTTTTTGGGCTACTTCTGCACTTTTATTATAGTGAAATGCGACATCAAATCCTTTACTTGCCAGATCTAGAGCGATCGCCTGTCCTATTCCCACTGCCGATCCGGTTACCAGAGCCTTTTTTAACATGATCTTCCGATCCTCATGAACTGAAAATATGATTTGATTGAGACAAACGATCTAACTTTACCATGTCTAGGTAAACTATACTATAGACTTAGTCTGCTATGATTGCTTCTGCTTCAATCTCAACCAAAATTTTGGGATCAATTAATCGACTTACTTCAACCATTGCGGTTACAGGTCGAATTTCTCTAAAAAACTCTCCATGAGCTTGTCCAACACTTTTCCAATCTTCGATATTGACAACATATATTCGTGTTCGTACTACGTCTTTTAGATTAGCTCCAGCCTTGTGGAGTATGGTTTCAATATTTCTTAGGGTTTGTACGGTTTGCGCATAAGCATCACCAGGACAAACAATCTGACTTTCTTCATTAGTTGGGGTCGTTCCTGCTATCCAGACTTGATTTCCAATCCGAACTGCACGTGAATATCCAACAATAGGTTCCCAAGGAGTTCCACTAGAAAAGTTTTCACGTTTCACATTGCTAACCTTTATTTTTTTCTACATTATACTTTTATGAGTATGTTTCTATTTATTCTAGCGATTTTACACGCTATTTAGAGAATGTTGGGTTTAAATCCAACCTCTAAGACCATAGACAAACAGGCCAATATACTCTTTTAAGGCATTGGTGGTATCTCGCAGGCGACTGCTATCTGGAATAAGACTCAGTAGGGCTGATTCCCAAGTGGTTTCAGTTTCAATGGGACTGAGACCGGGGGGACTGAGGAAGTCTGTGGGTGCGGGAATGGCTTCGATACCTTGTTTTTGGAAGACCAGGAGCGATCGCACCATATGAGTTGCTGACGTTACTAACAATACCCGATTAATTCCCTCTTCGTCCAGAATTTGGCGCACATTCACCGCATTTTCATAGGTATTTAAGGAACTGGGGTCTTGTAAAATTGCCTCTTGGGGAACTCCCAAAGCTCTGGCAATTTTGGCCATATCTGCCGATTCTGGCGGCCCACCATCCTTCCAGTCAATGCGTCCTCCAGTGAGGATTAACCGGGGGGCTTTCCCTTGCAGATATAACTGTGAGCCATGTAGAATGCGATCGCCAGCCTCCGACACATCCACCCAAGGACGGGGATAAATTTGGGCTTTAATCCCCCCTCCCAGCACCACAATAGCCTCCGCAGTCGGTAACTCATCTGGAGGAATATGGCGCAGTTCCAGGGATTGAATTAATGTCTGATTCACCCAACCATTACCACCAAGCAATAACACCAGCAGTGCCAAAGAAATCGAAATTGCCGCTCGTTTCGGCCATTTCCACAGCAACACCAAAGAAACGACCATCAACACACAACTTAACCCCATCGGATAAACGAATAAGGGGAGTAACTTAGAGAGAAATAAGAACATATAGCGCTTCGCGCTGGTAATGAGTCATTAGCCACGGGTCAATTGTTTTGCCCCTTAAAGTCCTACTTAAAAAGGAGGATTTAGAGCGATCTTAACATAGCTTCTCAAAACAGAAAACACGGTATACGATTCTTATTTCCGCCAACGTTCTACTTTCGTGCGATTTTGGGCTAGAGAATTATTTTCTGCTCTCGGATCGGTGGGTAAAATCCAAGTTTCTTCATTGATCTCTTCCTCCGTTCGCCAAGAGGTTTGAATCCACCAACTCGCCACACCTCCCACAATTCCCCAAACTATACTAATTGGAGGGGAAAAGTTAACCAGCAAAAAAGTGATGGTAAACCCTAGCCCCATCAGCACTCCTCGAGGCAACGTTCTCCTAGATTGAGAAGATACAGCCGGTGTATCCGGTTGTTGGGAGGAAGAATTTGGAATCTGATCTACTTCATCTGCCATACTACTGGGTTTTTAGTCCTTCTCAATTAGAAATAGATGTACCGCATCAAGTGCGAAAACTGCTGTAACTGATTCCCTACTCTATCACTTCAAAAACCAGGGTTGGTTTTGATTCTCCAGTAAATCTAACACTTTTTGACTATCAATCGGTCTCGAAAAAAAGTACCCTTGTCCCCACTCGCAACCCAATTCAGACAATATTTTCAATTGTCCTAGGGTTTCTACTCCTTCAGCAATCACTTGCATCTTTAAGTGATGGGCTAAATTAATAATTGTCCTGACAATATCTGAGTGTTCCCCACTTTCTCCCATGTTGCTCACAAAGGATTTATCAATTTTCAGGATATCTAACGGAAATCGATGTAAATAACTCAGAGAGGAATAACCTGTACCAAAATCATCCATACAAAGTTTAATCGAACGTTCTTTTAATTGACTTAAGACTTGCTTGACATACTCGGCATTATTAATAATCATACTTTCCGTGATTTCCAGTTTTAGGTAATGGGCATGAATCTGGGATTGATGAATAATTTGATCGATTTTTTCTAATAAATCAGGTCGTGAGAGTTGACAACCGGATAAATTAACGGCCATGGTTAAGCGATGGTGACCATAACTTTCCCATCGACGCAATTGATTGCACGCTTCTTCGAGTACCCATTGTCCTAGTAAAGCAATTAATCCAGTTTCTTCGGCAATAGGAATAAATTGCACAGGGGAGACCATCCCTAATTCAGGATGTTGCCAGCGCAAGAGAGCTTCAAATCCAGCAATTTCTCCGGTTTGTAAGCAAGTAATGGGTTGATAATAAACAATAAATTGATTATCTTTAAGGGTATCTGGGCTTTCTAAGAGTTGGACTGCACGACGCAAATCATTTTCGAGTTTCAGTTGATTCATCACTCGCGTATGGGTTTCTAAATCAAAGACTTCATAGCGAGCGCGTCCTTTAGATTTGGCATGATACATGACAATATCAGCATCTCGAAGCACTTGTTCAGGTCGTTGATAACCGGTAGAACTTAGAGCAATCCCAATACTAACAGTAGAGAGAATCTGATGACTCTCTATAACAAAGGGACGAGTCATATCTTGGTGAATAGATTCTGCTAATTGATTAGCTTGGGAAAATGCTGAGATGTCAGTTAAAAGAATGGCAAATTCATCACTACCTAAATGAGCAATGGGTGTTGCTTCTATGGACAGATGAGACTGTTTTTGTAAGATCCGATCGAGTCGTTTGGATAACTCAATTAGGAGGCGATCGCCAAGAGTATGCCCCAATGTATCATTAACAACTTTGAATCGGTCTAGATCGAGAAACAAAATTGCAAATTTATACTCTTTTGACTCTTTGACTTTCTCAATCGCTTTTTGCAAATGATCTATAAATAGAGAGCGATTTGGTAAGCCTGTGAGGGGATCGTGGTAAGCATTGTAACGGAGTTGGGTCGCAATTGTTTCTTTTTCGTCGATTTCAGCCTGGAGTTGTTTAACCGCAGCTTTGAGCTTAAATGTTCGTTCCTCAATCGCGGCTTCTAGTTTAGTTTGGATAGTATTGAGTTCTGTTTCGGCACGATGGTGAGCGATCGCTCCCCCAAAACTATCGGCAACAGTATTTAAAATTTCAATTTCTTCTGCTGTCCATTGGCGATCGCTCTGACAATCGTCAAACTCGACAAAACCCCAAAAGTGTTGATCGACAAAAATCGGCAGCACCAGCAAGGAACACACTTGGCGATCGCCTAATAACTGTTTTTCCCATTCTGGCAGTTCATCCTGATAACCCGTAATCGGTTTTCCCTGGGAAAGGTAATCATACCAGCGCCGCAGTATCGTAGCATAGGATAAATTTTGCAATTCTAGATTATTAAAAGGAAGCGAGCTTCTCTCTGGAGTCCATTCCCACCATTGGCTGGCTAATAAGGACTGGGTAACCGGATCGGTATGATTCTGAAAAATATACACTCGATCAACCGCTAGAGCTTTGCCTAAATGAGCTAAAGCCAGATGCATTGCTTCATGACGATCCGATAGGGTAAGCAAGCAATGAGTGGCTTGAGTCACCCCTTGAAGAAGACGAATATGATATTCAGGATCGAGCATAAAATACTTTAATCATAACCATCAGTCTTGAGAGGAAAGAATTGAGCGTCTAAACTGAACCCATGCCCCCACTATGGACGGGGAAAAGACGGTAGATCGATCGCGGCTAAAGACTTGCGTTTTTTCGGGGGTCGCAGGGGATACACTAGAGGAGAAGGCCAATTACCTTGGGGAAGATTCACAGGAACTTCTGATTCCTCAGATTGCGGAGCTTCTTCAGAAGAGATATCCTCTAGTACTTTTGGGCGATCGGAGATGATTTGAACACTTTCTTCCTCTTGTACATTTTCTTGCTCGATCAAACTCTCCTCTGAATCGTCAAACTCAGCACTAAAAGAGGGAGGTTCTGGTTCTAACTCGTCTGACTCTTCTAAAGGTTCTAACTCTCGTGACTGAGCTATCGTCTGGAAGGGAGAATCCTGGAAATCTTCGATCGCCCCACTAGGAGACGGAGAAAGTTCTGGGCTTGAAGATAAGGATTCTTCCGGTTTAAACAGTTGTAAATGAGGGGGATTCACCTCTGGTGAAGGCGGTTGAGCTAATAACTCTGGAGACTCTGGAGAGGAGATTTCTCGATTGGGGGTTTCTACATTTCTAGTCCTTATTTCCTCTGGTACAGGATTAGGCAGATCGGTTTCCGATAAAGAGTCTTGCCATTGATTGATTGACCAAGGTTGAATCGCAACGACTTTGGGGGCTAATCCCTGTTCAATTTTGGCCAATTTTAAGCCCTTGAGAGCTTGAGAGGATTCATGGAGGATCTGTTCTCGGTTTGAGGGAGATAATTCCAAACACCGATCCAGGGCATTTTTGAACTGTAAGGTATATCGTTGTTGGCGGTGGAGACGGGTTTGTAAGTCGATGCAGAACTTATCCCGTTGAGTGAGTTGGGTGGCTTGTTCGTGAGAGCGTTGTTGGGCGATCGCACAATCTCGTTCGAGTCTCGCTGTTTGAATTTGGCTACTTTCGAGTTGTTCGGTTAAAGTTTGGACTAAAATTTGTTGTCGTTGGGTACTTTGATAGGATTTTTCTAATTCTCGCAAGAGACGTTTATTTTCTTCTTGAAGCGTATTAATTTCTTCTAGACGTTGGGATAAGAGGGCTTCAGTGGCAGGTTGGCGCTCTTGATAGGTTTGTAAGGCTTGTTGAGAGTGAGCTAGGGCACTTTCGAGTTGACTGATGCGATCGAGCAGAGCCACATTCTTATGTAATACTTGCTCCATTTCCTGTTGCACGGCTTCTAAGACTTCTGGAGCAATCCCTTCACTGACTGATTCTTCAATGTCGTGCCAGTTGAGACTATCATGGGCGATCGCATCTAGTTTCAGCTCTACAGAAACATCGGTAAATTCAGCCGGAGGAGGATTTGGATTCACGTCCTCAACCGCGATCGCTTCTGCTTCGATTGGCTTATCCACTACTGATTCAGGGGTTGGCTCGCACTCAGAAGAGTCGAAGGGGGAGGTGGGTGTATGCTCTTCGTTCATAGATTGGCGTGGGAATAACGGGGGAAACTAATTACAGGATATCGAACTTTTGAGTAATGGGTAATAGTGAAGAACCTTAGGTTTCCCCTTCCCGATTCCCTATTTCCGATTCCCTATTCCCCGTTCCCCATAAAGTCTCGCACGCAGGATAGATAAACCGGGGGATCTTCGAGCATGGGAAAGTGGGCTGTTTTTTGAATGACTTGATAGCGAATCTTGGGGTTTAAATCGGCTGCTTTTTTACCCATGGGAGCGGGAATAATCTGGTCTTTTTCCCCAGAAATGAGCAAAACAGGTATGGAGAGCTGGGAAAAGGCGATGGGCATGGTTTTAGCCATGTGTTCGCTCACTGAGGTGTAAATCGTTCCTAAAGCAGCTTCAGTGTCAGCAATCAAGAAATCGGTCAGAAACCCTTGGCGCTGTTCGTCAGGAATGGGGCGACAGAGAAACCGTGCCATAAAAAAGCGATCGGCAAAGGGAATTTTTGCTAACCAGGGGGGACGGAATTTGACCACGTAGCCGCCAAATTTATGGAAGGCTTCAAAGGAGGGGCGATCGTATTCAAAAATGCCGCTACAGGTCAGAATCAGCTTTTCAATGCGCTCTGGATACTTTTGGGCAAAGAGAACGGCGATCGATGCCCCGGTAGAATGGGCGTTAATCCAAACCTTTTGTAGTCCCAGTTGATTCAGCAGTTGGGCGAGATCTTCGGCGTATTCTTCCAGAGCGTAACTTAAGTCTACGGGAGTTTGGGGCAATAGAGAGCGTCCAAAGCCCCGCAAGTCGTAGAGTAAACAGTCAAAATCCTCCTTAAAGGCTTCTGCTGTGGTTTCCCAATAGCGAGCCGAGCCAGCCCAACCATGGAGGAAAACGAGTACAGGTTTTTGGGGACTGGATGCACTCGGGGTTGTGGTTATCCACTGATAATAGTGGTCAACCCCACGGACTGTTATCTCTGGCATGATCTAGGCAGATTCAGGTTTGGGTAAGGAGGAGGGGTGAAGCAAGAGTTCTGCGGTCGATCGCTTCTCAACCATATCTTTGGTAATTACACAGCGAGTCACATCTTTGCGCGAGGGCAGTTCGTACATCACCTCTAACATCAGTTCCTCGACGATTCCCCGTAAGGCTCTAGCTCCAGTTTTACGGCGATAAGCTTCCCGGGCGATCGCTGCTGTCGCATCTGGGCGAAACTCCAGAGCCACGTTATCCATCTTCAGCAGTTTTTGATACTGTTTAACCAAAGCATTTCGAGGTTGCGTTAGGATGCATTTCAATGCTTCTTCATCCAATGGATCGACCACGGCAACTACGGGAATGCGGCCAATAAATTCGGGAATCATGCCAAATTTCACTAAGTCTTCTGGCTCCAATGCCTTCAGTACATCCGCCGCCCGTTTTTCTTTCGGTTGGCTATCTCCCGGTTGAATGAATCCCATGGATTTTTTCCCAGTGCGCTGGCTGACTACTTTATCTAGGCCAACAAAGGCTCCACCACAGATAAACAGGATGTTGCTTGTGTCTATTTGGATACAATCTTGGTACGGGTGTTTACGACCTCCTTGGGGAGGAACATTGGCGATCGTACCCTCTAGCATTTTCAACAGAGCTTGTTGTACCCCTTCCCCGGAGACATCACGGGTGATGGATGGGTTTTCGCTCTTGCGGGCAATCTTATCGATTTCATCGATATAGATGATGCCTCGCTGGGCTTCTTCAACATCAAAATCTGCGACTTGCAACAAGCGCAGTAGAATATTTTCTACATCTTCACCCACATAGCCTGCTTCCGTTAGTGTTGTAGCATCAGCTACAGCAAAGGGCACATCTAGCATATCCGCCAGGGTTTGGGCAAGTAGGGTTTTCCCACATCCCGTGGGGCCTACGAGCAAAATATTCGATTTTTGCAGTTCTATATTATCTTCTGAACTGGGTTTTCCCCCATTTGCTCCAGTATTGTTGAGCTTGGATTGGATAAAACTCAATCGCTTGTAATGGTTATATACGGCCACAGATAGAACTTTTTTGGCTTCTTCCTGGCCAATGACATTATCATCAAGATAATGTTTAATTTCTTTAGGTTTAGGGATTTGACCTAGAGTTAAGTTTGCAGTGCGCGATCGCCGTTTTTTCTGAGCCGGTTCCCCCCGTCTAGGATTGGGAGGAGCAGCAGTGGAACTTGAGTCAAACAGCTCTTCATCCAGAATTTCATTACAGAGTTCCACGCATTCATCGCAAATATAGACCCCTGGGCCCGCGATCAACTTCCGTACTTGTTCCTGGGATTTTCCACAAAATGAACATTTGAGATGGGAGTCATATTTAGACATAAAGCGGCCTCTGATTAAACAGTGGGGTGGGAGTCGGATGGATGGGACTGGGGTTGGGTAATCACCCGATCGATTAGACCATAGGTTTTCGCTTCCTCAGCAGACATAAAAAAGTCTCGTTCTGTATCTTCTGAAATTTTTTCCAAGGATTGACCCGTGTGATGGGCCAATAGCCCATTTAACGTTTCCTTATGATAAAGAATTTCTTTAGCCTGAATTTCAATATCAACCGCTTGTCCTTGGGCCCCTCCCAGGGGTTGGTGGATCATGATCCGGGAGTTGGGTAAAGACATTCGTTTTGCGGCTGTTCCTGCTGCTAACAGAAACGCTCCCATACTTGCTGCTAATCCGTAACAGATCGTGACCACATCGGGGCGGATTTGCTGAATAGTATCATACATTGCCATTCCTGCGGTCACCGATCCACCGGGGGAGTTAATGTAGAGTTGAATGTCTTTTTCTGGGTCTTCTGCTTCTAGGAACAGAAGTTGGGCCACGACTGAGTCAGCCACCATATCATCGATCGCTGTTCCCAGAAAGATAATCCGCTCTCGCAAGAGTCGAGAATAGATATCAAAGGCTCTTTCTCCCCGACCTGACTGCTCAACCACCATTGGAATCACCCCTTGGGGATGGTAGGAAATGATGTCTTGCGAGCGATGACTTTCAGGAGAAGAATACTGGGATTGAGATCGGAATATCATGGGGTTTCTCAGAGATTTGAGTTCCAAGTTAGAGGTTAGTTTATTTTAGGGTCATTTTTAGGCTAATTGACCTCTTGGGTTTATTATGCCTTAATCTCCCCCATTCTGGCAGGTCAACCCAAGAAAAGTTAGCTCTTGTTTCACTTTTAGGGGAGATTCGGTTGGTTATACCCTAGCTAGGAGCGTTAATTTCTGAGGATTCAGCTTCGGGTTGGGTTTCTGGGTTTTCTATCTCTGGACTCGTCTCTTCTGAGTTTAGGCTCCCTTCGGCAACTAATTCTACTGTGCCATTGGCTTCTAGCCATTCGAGGACTTTTTCCCGATTTAAGTCTTCGGTGACGATTTCTTTCAAGCGATCGCGATTAATCTCTTTAGGATCTTCGACTGTTTTTAGCACATCATCCATTTTGGCTTGAATTTCGGATTCATCGGCCTGCAAGGATTGTTGCTTGGCAATTTCGGCGATCGCCAGAGATTCTCTGATCGCTTTAATCGCTTCTGGGCGCGCATTTTGGCGAAATCTAGGAATCTGTTCGGGGGTGAAGACCTTATTCATATCCATGCCTTGATTGGACAATTGCATAGCCATTTGGGTCAACTGCTGGGTCACTGTATCTTCAATTAAGCTCTCTGGCAGTTCCACCTCCACTTTCTCTAACAGGGCTTTCACTAGGGCCTGTTGTTTATTGCTTTTTGTCTTATCTTCTGCTTCCTTAGCAAACCGCTCGGTCAACGAAGTTGTTAGAGCCTCTAGAGTTTCAAATTCACTGACCTCTTCAGCAAACTCATCATCGAGTTCTGGTAGTTCCTTTTCCTTAATCTCTTTCAGAGTAATTTCAAACTCGGCCGGCTGACCGGCAATATCTTCTTGGGGATACTCGTCTGGAAATTTCACAGCAATGGTTTTAGTTTGTCCCTGCTCCATTCCGACAATTCCATCGATAAAGCCAGGAATAAAGCGATCTGACTCCATTTCCACCTGAAAGTCAGTGGCACTCGCGCCGGGGATCTCTGCGGGTTCTGGCACTTCTTCCCCGTCTTTCGCCACTCGACGACCGACAAAATCCACCACAGCCACATCCCCAAGTTGACAGGGTCGATCTTCAATGGGAATTAAGGTCACCCGTTTCTCTTGTTCGGACTTGAGGACTTCATTAACCGCTTCTGGATCGGGTTTAATCTCTTCCGCCTTGACACTTAAGCCCTTGTATTCCGCTAATGTTGGCTCTGGGGGCACATCTACTGCCGCCTTAAACGCGATCGCTTCCCCGGGCTTGAATTGGTTCACGAGGCTATCAAATTCCGACTTGAGTTGGGGAGAGCCGAGGGTGTCTAATTGTTCTTGGGCGATCGCCTCATCTACAGACTGTTTGATTAACTTTTCTACGGCTGCCGCCTTCAGGTTTTGACTGCCCAATTGCTGGATCAGCACATGGCGGGGAATTTTTCCTTTCCGAAACCCAGGAAGCTTAGCGGTACGGCTAAATTCCTTAATCACCTGCTCATAGGCAGCCTTTGATGCTTCGGCAGGCACTTCAATTTCTAAACCAACTTGACTGGCGGGCAATTTTTCCTGGGTAACTTTCATCACTAGATCTGTATACTGAATGGGAATTGAGCCACGGGCAGTGAAGGGGAGGGTCAAGCTCCTGACACACCACGCAATAGTATTATATAATAGGGGGTTGACAATTCAACCCGAATCAAAACAAAAACTTGTCAAAGGAAGTCCTACAGCGCTTTGCGCTGTGGAATAGGGAATAGGGAATAGAGTTGTGGTACATAGCTTTGAGGATTCAAGCTTGTGTTTCATAACGCAAGCAAAGTGCTGTAAGTTGTCAACAGAAATTGGCCCAGAGCAGCCTTAACCTGCTAGAATCTGGAAGATGGTGCGCTCGGCGCTCTGGTGAAAGAGGAATGGAGGAAATTAGATCCTTCTCAGCAGAGCCAAGTATACGGTAAGCTAAGTTCTAACGCCAAAAAAAACTTAAAAGTTTGCTCTATATATTATTCATCTCGTGCCCGATTCAGAAATTTTAAGAAAATCCAGATAGTCTAAACCTGAACGCTAAAGTTTTAAAATCAAGGAGGATCACCTTTTGCCAAAATCCTATAGAGTTGCCATTCTGGGAGCCACTGGTGCAGTTGGAACTGAGTTAATCGACCTATTAGCAGCCCGTAATTTTCCTCTAGAGAGCCTAAAACTCTTGGCTTCTCCTCGGTCAGCGGGACGGACTCTATCCTTTAGAGGGGAAACTCTGCCCGTTGAACCTGTAGCAGAGGGATGTTTCGACCAAGTAGATGTGGTACTTGCCTCAGCCGGAGGTTCAACCTCCAAAACTTGGGCCCCGAAAGCGGTGGCAGCAGGTGCAGTGGTCATTGATAACTCCAGTGCCTTTCGCATGGTTCCTGAAGTCCCCTTAGTGGTTCCCGAGGTCAATCCCGAAGCGGCAGCAACCCATCAGGGAATTATTGCTAATCCCAATTGCACTACGATTTTAATGACGGTAGCCGTGTGGCCGTTGCATCAAGTGCAACCTGTAGAGAGAATCATCGCAGCGACCTATCAATCCGCTAGTGGTGCAGGTGCGCGGGCTATGGAAGAAGTGAAAATTCAAGCCCAGCAGATTCTTAATGGCCAAGATCCAAAACCCGAACTGTTTCCCTACCCCCTAGCTTTTAATCTGTTTCCCCACAATTCGCCCTTGAATGATGAAGGCTATTGTCAGGAAGAGATGAAGATGGTTAATGAAACCCGGAAAATCTTTTCAGCTCGAGATTTGCGAGTGTCCGCTACCTGCGTGCGCGTCCCCGTACTCAGAGCGCACTCAGAGGCCATTAACTTAGAATTTAAACAACCCTTCCCTGTGGAAAAAGCCAGAGAAGTATTGCAAACGGCTCCAGGGGTGAAACGGGTTGAAGATTGGATCGCCAATTATTTCCCCATGCCGATGGAAGCCACGGGTAAAGATGAGGTTTTAGTCGGTAGAATTCGTCAGGATTTATCCCATCCTTGTGGTCTAGAACTGTGGTTATGTGGGGATCAAATTCGTAAGGGAGCGGCTTTAAACGCAGTTCAAATTGCTGAACTGTTGGTGGAAAAAGATTGGGTTAAACCCCGTGAAGTGGCATTAAGTCAATAAAGTGAACCGAAAAATCATCAAGCGCATCAAAGAAAAAGGAGCATAAAAAGGGTGAGTAATTTTGGACGAGTGATCACAGCGATGATCGCGCCATTTTCGGCTGATGGTAGCGTTAATTATGAGGTGGCTGAAGAATTAGCCATTCATTTAATCAAAAACGGCAGTGATAGCCTCGTAATCTGTGGTACAACCGGGGAGTCGCCTACCTTAACCTGGGAGGAACAACATCAGTTATTCCAGGTGGTGAAACAAGCAGTAGCCGGTAGAGCTAAAGTAATTGCCGGGACAGGCTCGAATTCAACCTCAGAGGCAATTTCAGCGACTCAAAAAGCGATGGAGTGGGGATTAGATGGCTCATTGCAAGTGGTACCCTATTACAATAAACCTCCCGCAGAAGGACTGTATCAGCATTTCAAGGCGATTGCCAAAGCTTGCCCCGATATTTCTCTTTTGCTGTACAATATTCCTGGACGGACCGGGCAAAATATGCCCCCAGAAATCGTAGGCCGTTTAGCAGAAATTCCCAATATTGTTGGCATTAAAGAAGCCAGTGGGAAACTCGATCAAGTCAGTCTTATTCGCCAACTGGTTTCCCCTGAATTTGATATCTATTCTGGAGATGATTTCCTAACGTTACCCATGCTCTCGGTTGGTGGGCAAGGTGTGGTCAGTGTAGCCTCTCACCTAGTGGGTAAGGAATTACAAGAGATGATTCAGTGCTTTGAAATGGGAAAGACCCAACAAGCAACTGCAATTCATTTGAAACTTTTTCCCCTCTTTAAGGCTTTGTTTCTGACGACTAACCCAATTCCAATTAAAGCAGCACTGGCTCTTCAAGGATGGCCGGTTAACCAGTTACGTTTACCCTTGGTAGAAGCCCCAGACTCCGTTCAAGCAGAATTGAAAAATGTCTTGAATCAGTTGGGTTTAAACTGAGCCGTTTGGTCAGGAGTAGAGTTGAAAAATCGACCTAAAAACGGGAGGAAATCCCCATGATAAGCGCCCCATTGGTTAGGAAAAAAGTGATTGAAATGTCTCTTAGAGCGCAAAGCGCTAGGAAAAAGGCAAGAGCTTCTGGTACTCAAAGTGTGAACCTTTGATCCCGTACCTTAGCGCAGCGCATTTCATGTCCGCGACAGCATAAATTGCTGTCACTTGAATCACAGTTAAGGCTAAGTGCAACTGAACTTAGCCCATACATCTGTCACACTAATGTCACACTAAACTCGAAAAATTATGGTTAGAAAGAATCAAAAGTCTGCAATCAAAATTATTCCCCTGGGAGGTTTGCATGAAATTGGCAAAAACACCTGCGTCTTTGAGTATGAAGACGAAATTATATTACTCGATGCTGGATTAGCCTTTCCCACTGATGGGATGCATGGGGTCAACATTGTCTTGCCGGATATATCATATTTGCGGGAAAATCGCGATCGCATCAAAGGCATGATTGTCACCCACGGCCATGAAGACCATATTGGTGGTATTGCCTATCATCTGAAACAGTTTGACATTCCCGTGATTTACGGCCCCCGGTTAGCGATGGCCCTATTGGAAGGTAAACTCGAAGAAGCAGGAGTGAGCGATCGCACTGAGTTGAGAACCGTTGGTCCCAGAGACATGGTACGGGTAGGGAAAAACTTTGTCGTAGAATTTATCCGTAATACTCACTCCATGGCCGACAGCTTTACAGTTGCCATCCATACTCCCCTCGGTGTCATTATCCACTCTGGAGACTTCAAAATCGATCATACTCCTGTGGATGGAGAACTGTTTGACCTACAGAAACTGGCCGAACATGGGGAAAAAGGCGTATTGTGCCTCATGAGTGATTCCACGAACGCTGAAGTGCCCGGATTTACGGCATCAGAAAGTTCAACCATTCCCAACCTCGACCGGGTGTTTTCCCAAGCTGCAGGACGGATTTTAGTCACGACCTTTGCCTCCTCCGTGCATCGGGTGAATATTATCTTGCAACTGGCGCAAAAACATAATCGAGTGGTTTCAGTTTTAGGGCGCTCCATGCTGAATGTCATTGCCCATGCTCGCAACTTGGGATATGTAAAATGTCCCGATGAGCTGCTGCAACCCCTACATGCCATTCGCAACTTGCCAGATGAAAAAGTACTGATCCTGACTACTGGATCTCAGGGGGAACCCTTATCGGCATTAACTCGGATTGCTAAACAAGAACATCGACAAGTTAAAATTCGCCGGGGTGATACGGTGGTCTTCTCTGCTAACCCCATTCCGGGTAATACCATTGCCGTCGTGAACACCATTGACCAATTGATGAAACAAGGGGCGAATGTGGTCTATGGCAAAAATCAAGGTATTCATGTTTCCGGTCATGGCTGTCAAGAAGACCATAAGCTGATGTTAGCTTTAACTCGTCCGAAGTTCTTTATCCCGGTTCATGGGGAACACCGGATGTTGATTAAACACGGGCAAACGGCCAAAAGTATGGGCATTCCCGAAGAAAATATGGTGATTGTCGATAATGGCGATATGATTGAGCTGACCGAGAATTCCATTGAAATTGCCGGTAAAGTATCCTCTGGGGTGGCTTTGGTCGATAATGCGGGTATTCTCCATGAACAAGTTCTCAAAGAACGGCAACAGTTGGCCGAAGATGGGGTGATTACAGTAGCTGCTGGTGTGAATTGGGAAGGAAAATTAGCCAACTGTCCCATGGTGCATTTGCGGGGTGTGGTCACGTCTTTGAAACAACGGTATTTAGAGGATGCGATCGCCCAATCCATACAAACCACCTTAGATAATCGCTGGTCAGAGTTTGTGCGCTCTTTTGGCAAAGGACAGTTGGATGTCAGTTTCCATCGCTTGCAACAAGAGATCGAACACGATTTGAACCGACTTCTGAGAAGAGAATTACGGAGTAATCCGTTACTTGTCTTACTGATGCAAACCCCCGAAGATCCTCCTGGAGATCTCAAACCCCAAGAGAATGGTTCTAAAACTACTCCTCAAACTGATGGTGTACCCCTGAAAAATCGGCGTACCCGTCCCCGGCGATCGGCTCAAGTGGCTTCTTAAGCAAACGTAATCACCTGAAGCAAGAGGGGGTTTTACCAAACTCCCCTTTTGTCTTATAATGATACGGTTTATTCCCGATGCTGTTGGGTTTATTACTGGAGAACACTGTGAAAAAACTGCTATCTTGGATTATTGCGGCGATCGCAATCCTTTCCTTTTCTCTGTCCACACCTGCCCTCGCTGGTGATGCAGGGGCTGGCGCAGGCGTATTTTCTGCCAATTGTGCTGCTTGTCATGCGGGTGGAAAAAACTTGGTTAACCCTACTAAAACTTTGAGTAAAGCCGATTTAGAGAAATATGGAATGAATACTCTAGAGGCAATTGTTACTCAGGTAAGCAAGGGGAAAGCTGCTATGCCTCGTTTCTTGGGTAAATTGAATGACCAGCAAATTGAAGATGTGTCAGCTTATGTTTTAGAGCAAGCTGAAAAAGGCTGGTAACCACTCCCAACAGGGTGTTGATTGAGATCGCATCCTGTTTTTAGAAACTCATTAAAAGAATACATCAATCAGTTTTAGTCTATAACTTGTTTTTAAACACTTATAGGAGTTGAGAAACTAGCTCCTCAACTCCTATAAGTGTTTAATTAATATACCCCCAAGGGAATTCGAATCCCTGTCGCCTCCGTGAAAGGGAGGTGTCCTAGGCCTCTAGACGATGGGGGCTTGATTTACTCACCTTAATTATCTTAACTAAGGTTTTTCGATATGTCAACCCTCAGTAAAAACTTTTTTGAGAATTCGTGAAGATGGGGGGGAAACTGGGGATACAGGGACATGGAAATGAATAATTAGCCCTCTTCTGTCACTTGAAACAAAAATTCTTCTCTTCAGACAAAAGTAAAATGGTCACCCATGAAGATCATTTGACCTTGACGGAAGAAAAAACTCGCTTCTCTGCCAACAGTAGAAGTAAAAATGTAGACTTGGTGACTGGCGACACTATTGTAATACTCTTCCAAGCGCCCATAAGCCTTTAGCCATGTAAGCATCTCCTCTTCTGTAAACCCCTGGAGATACTCTCTAACTGCTTCTCGTTGCCCAACTAGATCGATTAAGTGGAAGTTGTTAGCCATACCAACATCATGGACTCAGTTGACCCCATAATATCCCCGCCAAGGACTCACCTGTAAAATGCCCTCCGGAGTAAACACCACCTTAAACTGGGCTAAAGATTCGTCAGAACTTTCTGGCTCTTCAGAACGGCTGTTTTGGGTGACCTCTAATAAACTCGGTAGAGGAGTCCGATCTAAATAATCAAATGCCGCTTGATTCAGGGCTTCATAATCAGCAATCTCACCGTCTGGTTGCACAGCTACTCGATAATTGAGTTCTATGGGGAAATCGGCTTCCCGAATCCGCACCCGATCAATTTGGTTATAGAGTTCCTGATTCAAATTTTCTAGTAAAAACGGATCGGTAATTTCCGGGCCTAAACTTTGAGATCCGGGCGGAAAGCCATTCCAAGGACTGACCTCAACTACCCCTTTTTGGCGAAAGACAACCTTAAACTCAGCAATCGACTCCGCTTCTGCTCCTCCTTCATCGGTCGGAATATAAGCTAACTCTAACAAGGGAGTCAGTTGGTCATCTTGGGGAATCATACCCTCATCTGTCCCTCGATATCCCAAAATTGCCCCATCTTGCCCTACGGCCACTCGATAGGTTAAATCTCTTTCTAGATCTTCGCGACTTTGCCAAGCCCGGTCAATATCTTCATGCAATCTTCGATTTAAAGTCCCGATTTCTGTTGCATCGGTAATTGAGGGTTGGCGTTCGACTAAAGTATCGATATCTTCAATCGTCGGCCGTGAAGAAGTCCGCCCAGTAGTTAAAGGATTAGCGGTAGTCGAGTCGGAAACCGTCAGGGCTGCCTCTCCATTAGGTTCTCGATCGCTTCGATCGGTATTTGGGGAAGGAGAGGGAGGTTCACCGGAGTCTTCAGACTCGGAGGCACCATGGGGTTCGACTTCCTCCAGGGTCTCCGGCCGTTCAATGTTGGGTACGGGCATCATCAGAAATAAGCCAGCTACAACCGCCAAACCGACGACTCCTAGGGCAGCGGGAGCAGCTCGTTGAGGTCCTGGAATAGTGGCTTGTACATAGCGCTTAGGAGTAGGAGCTAGAGACCAGGAAAGGCTCGGCAAGGTTTGGGTATCGGCAAAAAATTGATCGACGGCTTCTACTAGGTCAAAGAGTTGGACATCACTTAATTTAACTTCTGGAGGGTTGGGAGAGGTCGCAGCCGGATCGGGAGTATTCGTATTAATGCACAGGCGATGGTAATGGCCGTTGAGTTTTTCTAAGTGTATCCATTTTGGCCCGGGAAGATGCTCTTGGGGATAGGACACCCCACTGAGGACTTCTTGGGCATAGTGGCTAACTGCCCACACAAGGCTTTCAAAAAATTCTTTTCCCCCAGTTAATTTTACTCCAGCAATTTGGCATTCCACATTACTTAACATAGAAAGGGGCTGAAAATCTAAGGAACTGCCCTCATTAGCCTCACTCCATCCCCAAAGGGTTAAATTGCAGTTGGGTAAATTGTATTGACGTTCGATACTCATACCACTTCTCCATCAAATAGGCTAATCCACAATCGTTGCATTCCTTTGGTTCCGGTACAAAATAGGAGTTGGCTTAGTAGGGATATACCGAGTTCATTTAAGGCTCGATCGTTTTGGTATGGGGTGAGGGCAGAGCGTTGGAGGTTCATGCGCGAGCGGAAATGGGCCCGGAAGCGATCGAGGTATTCGGAGAGCCGAAAATGGTGTTCTACGGAAAGGTGTCTTTCTTGCAGTTGCTCGTAGGCAACGAGCAGTTGACGGATGAGGACCGTGCGTTTGCGGGCGAGGGTAGCGGCGATCGCCACCAATGCCTTAGCTTCTTCTATACTCAGAGAACGACGCATATGGGCACGGCGAAAGGGATTAGTGCTGCGTAAGCGCCATAGGCTAACACGATTTTGAATGATCTCTTGAAGTTGGAGGGTTTTGGAGGCAGCGAGCATAGCTTCTGATCCCCCTAAATCTAGAGCTTCGAGAGCTAGTAGAATCAGATCGAGATGCCAGCGAGTACGACGGGGACATTCTGGGGAATTGAGAGGGGGATCGACCAAGTTCTCCAGAATTAAGGGAGTGGTATTGAGAGGTGGACTGTTGGTTTGCATAATGTTCTCAAGAAACATTCAAATCGTGTTAGATACTGCCCTTGTGGTGAACTGTTCAACTTCAAGGACGCACGATCAGGATCTCTGATGACGAATGAACTGGGTAAAAGAGGACAGGGGTTAATCAGACCATCAAAGGGGAACACGATCGCTAATACTCATATGAGTCAATCTGGGATGCTAAGTGTATATTACCGGATCGCTCACCCTTTGTTCTAGATTAACCTTTAGAGGCGATCGCTGTCTTCTCCCTTGTTCTAGGAATCAGGTAGGATTGGGAAGCATCGGTTCTGATAACCTGATAATCACAGAAATAGTATTTAGATCATGGATATTCAAGAGATTCGGACTCTGATTCGGGATATTCCCGATTTTCCTAAACCGGGGATTTTGTTTCGCGATATTACCACGCTGTTGAAGCACCCCGAAGGGTTTCGCTCAACGATTGATTTATTGGCTCAACGCTGTGGTGAACTCTCGCCGGACTACATCCTGGGAATGGAGTCACGGGGATTTATCTTTGGCACAGCAGTGGCGTATCAATTGAATTGTGGTTTTATTCCAGTCCGCAAGCCGAAAAAGCTACCCGCTCCGGTTTATCAAGTCAGTTACGATCTCGAATATGGTCAAGATCAGTTGGAGATGCATCAAGATGCCCTGCAAGGGGGCGATAATACTCCGCATCGCTGTCGCGATCGCGTCGTCATCGTTGATGATTTAATTGCTACTGGGGGAACCGCGCAAGCCACTGCAAAACTGGTAGAGCAAGCCGGAGCAGTCTTAGCCGGATTTGTCTTTGTGATTGAATTAGAAGCTCTCGAAGGACGCAAACACCTCCCCAATGTCCCAATTTCTAGCTTAATCCAATACTAATTGGGTAATAGGGAATAGGGAATAGGAGATCTCCCCATCCCCCCATCTCCCGATCTCCCTATCCCCCCATCCCCCTATCTCCCCAT
>DDLS01000133.1 GCA_002340255.1 Cyanobacteria bacterium UBA2566 | reverse complement strand
TTTTTAATTGGAATGACTATAGTAATGAATGCCGAACTGTAAGGTAATGATCGCCTCGATAACTGGATGGGACTACTTGGTCGATGCCTTATTAAGCGCAACTTCATAGAGAAATGGTACGATATTACAAGGGATGGTTTGGGGAAAAATGTCCATCAATTCCTATCTTGCCCGTCAAAAAGAACAGTCACGTCAAGTAAAACGTCACAGTCATTTTTACCTGGGCTGCTATGGATTATTATGGATTATTATGGATTGACTCCTTCCAATCTTGGTCTTCTTTAGCTGAAGAATTGATGGATTCCAAACCTCATCGGCTCATTCGGTGTAGATCAGTAATTGAACTGGATCGCCCCAAGTGAGCCTTAGTTCTTTTTCGGCATTACCGCAATTAACGGCAATTTCTACCCAGCCATGACTACCGATGAGGGCGATCGCCTGACCAATGGGTAGATCGCTATAGGTTTGAGCGCCGATAATAATTTCTTCATTCAAAATCACCGACCAAGGAACATCATTGACGGCTTCTCCAGGAATATTGGTAATTAGGTTACCAAAATGGTCAATGGATTGGATTGCTCCTCGAATATACGGTTTCTCTTGGGTATAGGAGGGAAGGGAAAGGTTAACTAGGGTATGGGGATCGATCGCCTCTCCCAACTGCTCGATCGGCCCTCCATTGGCTAAATGAGCGCCTACAGGAGCAAAAATATCCCGGCCGTGGAAGGTCGTGCTAGGATTAGGCGATCGCCAATAGTTATCATTGGTTAGTTCTACGGCTTTGATGAGGGGATATTGGCTGAGAATGCCACTAAATATACCATTATCTGGCCCGACTAAAAACCCTTGGGCAAGTTCTAGGGCGATCGCCCGTCGATCTCCTCCCACTCCCGGATCGACAACTGCGACATGCACCGTATCATCGGGAAAATAGGGATAAGCATTCATCAGCGCAAACCGAGCAGCCACTAAGTTTTGCCTGGGTAAGTCATGGGTGAGATCGATCGCTGCGATCTGGGGATTAATTTGGGCGATCGCTCCTTTCATTACTCCCACATAAGGATCTTGAAGACCAAAATCAGTTAATAAGGTCAGAATTCTGGGCACACCAATTTCCTTGATTTAAGAAAAAACAACTTTCGGATGTAAAACCCACTGTAAATCAGTTTGCTCAAGTTCTCCAATACCCAGAAACTCGCCCGTTTGGGAGCTGACGCGCATTACTGTCCGGGAGAGTGTTTCATCACAGATGGATAATTGTTGGCCATGGAACCAGGAGCGCACTTGGGACGGGGAAAGAATGCACTCTGGAAGATGACTTAAGGCAACATGACCCGAAATGGGGGTAAAGGTTTGCTGCTCTACTTGGGTTTCCAACTCCTCCAAAGTCATACTCTGGCTTAAACGAAATCCACTGCTTTGGGTGCGGGTTAACTGAGCTAACGTTGCCCCCGCGTTCACCCGATCGCCTAAGTCGCGGGCGATCGCCCGAATATAGGTTCCTGGCCCACAGGCGATCGCCACATCCAACTCTGGAAAGTCCCCCGGCCGCCAATCAAGAATTTGAAGATCGTACACGTCCACCGTCCGTGCTGGCACTTGAACGACTTCCCCCTGTCTAGCCAATTTATACAAACGCTTTCCTCCCACCTGAATCGCGCTATAAATCGGAGGAATTTGTTCAATCTTGCCCTGAAATTGGCTTAAAACCAACTGAATCGACTCTAAACTTAGATCGGGAACCGGTTGACTTTCGATCGCCTCTCCTTCTAAATCATCCGTTTCTGTCCGCAGACCAAACTTAATTGTGGCCTGATACCCTTTATCTTGAGGTAAAAACTGCAACAGACGGGTTGCTTTCCCTACAGCAATAGGCAGAACCCCAACCGCCGCAGGATCTAGGGTTCCTCCATGGCCCACCCGCTTGGTGTGTAATAAGCGACGAACCCGTGCCACACAATCATGGGACGTGTAACCGGGGGGTTTATTGAGGTTGAGAAATCCAAACGTCATTTAGGAGATTATATAGCGTTTCTCTGTTCTATGTCGCAAATCTCTAGGGAGTCCGATCTAATCTTCCTACTCTCGAAGAAAAATTTTCTCTCGACCCTAGCCAAGTTTGTAAATAAATGTTAAGATGGTTATCATAAACAAGCGCAGGAGTTAATAAAATGCCATATACCACAGAAGAAGGTGGCCGTCTCAATAACTTTGCCCAAGAACCCAAAGTATATCAAGCAGAACCTCCAACCCAAGCTCAAAAAACCCAATATGTAATTATGGGGAGTATCGCCGCAGTATTGGTTGGACTTCTTATCTTTATTTCCTTTGCTGTTAGCTAGTGGACAGCAAGTGTCAAGTTTGGTAGTAGTGACTCTCTCTCCTTTCTCCCCTCTAGAATACTATCTAGAGGGGTTATTCCTGTGACTTTTCCCTGGTCTATATACTCCCTTAAACCTCATGACTCCAGCGATTCTGATTCAAAATCTCAAAAAACGATATGGCAACATTGATGCGGTGAAAGATGTATCCCTAGACGTTCGGGCCGGAGAAATTTTCGGTTTGCTAGGGCCCAATGGAGCCGGAAAAACGACGACTCTGCGTTGTTTATGTACCCTCAGCACTCCGGATAGTGGAAAGCTAGAAATAGCAGGAATTTCTGTTGTGGAGTATCCGAGAGCGACTCGACAATTGTTAGGCTATGTGGCTCAGGAAGTGGCTCTGGATAAGGTGTTAACGGGTCGGGAATTACTGAACCTGCAAGCTGCTCTGTATCATATTCCTGGGAAGGAAATTGGCGATCGCGTCCAACAGATGATTAACCGGTTGGGTATCCAAGAGTATGCCGATCAGAAAACAGGAACCTATTCAGGGGGGATTCGCAAACGCCTAGACTTGGCGGCTGGACTGTTGCACCAACCCAAGGTATTAGTGTTAGATGAACCGACGGTCGGCTTAGATATTGAAAGTCGAGTGGTGGTGTGGGACTTTCTGCGGGAATTGAGAGAGTCAGGAACCACAATTTTGATTACGAGCCACTATTTAGAAGAAGTGGACATTTTAGCCGATCGCGTCGCTATTATCGATCGAGGTAAAGTCATTGCTTGCGGAACACCTTCAGAACTGAAAACGCAAGTGGGAGGCGATCGCATCACCCTACGAATTCGCGAGTTTTGTCCCCCAGATGAAGCCGAACAAGCCAAAACCCTCTTGCAAGCCTTACCGAACGTTCAAGAGGTCATTATCAACAGCGCTCAAGGCAACTCCTTAAATCTGGTGGTCAATCCCGATCCGGCTGCCACTGAATCTACCGTATTGATTGAAGTGCAGCAATCCTTGAATCAAGCAGGATTACCCTTATTTAGTATTGCCCAATCTCGACCCAGTTTAGATGATGTTTACCTGGCCGCTACAGGACAGACGCTCCTGGATGCCGAATTAGCTGCCGCCGGGACACGGGATTTGAAGAAAGAACAGAAACAAAATATGCGTTAATCTCGAATCAAAGAGCATTCCTAACTGTGAATTCTTAACCAAGATACCTATGACTGTCACATCCCCTCAATCCAATCTTGACCTGGATATCAGCACCCTGAAACAACGTTCTCAATTCTCGTTTGGCGAACTGGTGCAAGAAACCCTTGCTCTCACCAAACGCCTGTTTATCCAACTCCAGCGCCGTCCAACCACCCTTGTTGCTGGAGTCATTCAGCCCCTGATGTGGTTAATCCTGTTTGGAGCGCTGTTTCAAAATGCCCCAGAAGGATTTTTAGGCGATCGCCTCAACTATGGGCAATTCCTCGGCGCTGGCGTAATTGTCTTTACCGCATTTTCCGGTGCCCTCAATGCCGGACTCCCCGTCATGTTTGACCGCGAGTTTGGCTTTCTCAACCGTCTGTTAGTCGCTCCCTTAAGCTCTCGCTACTCCATTGTCCTGGCTAGCGCTATCTATATTGTCACCCTAGCCCTGATTCAAACCGCCGTCATCACGATCTCTGGGATTTTTCTGGGTGCAGGATTTCCCACCTTCTCAGGACTCGCGCTCATTACCCTGATTATTCTCTTATTGGTCTTAGGAGTAACCGGAGTCAGTTTAGGCTTCAGCTTTGCCCTTCCCGGCCATATTGAACTGATCGCTGTGATTTTCGTCGTTAACCTGCCCTTACTCTTTGCCAGTAGCGCCCTAGCTCCCCTCTCCTTTATGCCCTACTGGTTACAAATTGTTTCTAGCTTAAATCCGCTCAGTTATGCTATCGAGCCAATTCGCTATCTTTATACTCATTCCGATTGGGGATTCGGTAGTATGGTAATGGCTGCTCCCTGGGGTGACATTTCTCTGGGAGGGTGTTTACTGGTACTCTTGAGCGTTGATGCGATCGCCCTCCTCGGAATTCAACCCCTACTGCGTCGTCGTTTATCCTAATTCGCAATTTTCCGGAGGTTCCATGTCCATCAAACCTTTAAAGTACACCCTGTTTACCCTACTCACTGGCCTGAGCTTGGCTCTGTTTGCTCAAGCCAGTTCTGCCCAAACTATCCTCGATCCCCTAGGAGATATCCAAACCCAAGATGGGGGTTCTAGTGTATTCTCCAGCCAGGGAGGTAATGGCCAATTCTTTGACTTAATGCACAACCTCCAGCGGGGAAACCATTTGAGAGACCCCGAACAATTCAGCATCGACCAACAAGAAAATTTAGATGATGCTGCCGCTAAATTCCGCCAACAGCAACTCGAACGACTCAACAACTCGCCTGAGTCTACCGAAGCTGCTGAAGAAACCACCCCATAAACCCCATAATTTCTATACTTCTGTTTAAGAAGTGCTAGATTCTCTCCCAGGTGCGCTACCCTAAGCTAACGCACCTTTATTTTTCCCTATTGCCCATTGCCTATTGCCTGCTGCCCATTGCCCACTCGCTATGGCTTGCCTCTTGCCAACGATCGAACTCTGCTCTAGTCTCAAGGAGGTCTGAGCATTAGTGCAATAGGCTAATCTGGTTAGTGACCACTTAACGCTCCTCACCCAGACCCTTTAATCTGATTGAGATTGAGAACATTATGCAAAGTAAAGAACCTGAAAAAACCCCGACTCCAGCCTCAACTCCTAGCCCAGCTCCGGTATCAGCTCCTGTTCCCACTCCTAAAGCTGAGTTAGTCGAATCTCCTACCTCCTCTCCCGTTATGGCTTCTTCCTCCGGACAACAAACCGTCGATCAAGTACTGACTATTCTCTCTCGGTTAACGGACTATATCGGTGAGTTCTTTGTTACTTATCAAAAACCCTTAATCAACGTAGCTCTGGTGATAACGGCTTTGATCTCTGTTTACCTCACCTTAGCGATATTAGATGCGGTTAATCATATTCCCCTTCTGGGCTTTGCTCTTGCTCCCCTCTTTGAACTGGTGGGAATTGTTTATACCGCTTGGTTTGTTTGGCGCTATCTGCTCAAAGCTTCGACTCGCCAAGAACTCTACAAGGATATTTCTGGTTTAACCTCTCAGGTAACGGGGGGGCAAAAAGCCGATTCGTAAATCCGGGTTTGGATTGGATATGTCGCGATCGGGTGGTTGATGCCACCCGATATTTTTTTGGCGATCGCCAGCAACCGGTTTTCTATTCTCCGCAGCACCAACCTTACAGCTTGCCTGCTATAGCAGAGAAAGCGTCAGTTAGGACAGGGTTTAATACTGAAACCTATTCCCTATTCCCCATTCC
>DDLS01000076.1 GCA_002340255.1 Cyanobacteria bacterium UBA2566 | reverse complement strand
CCTGCGGTCGCAATGACAACTCACATCTATGATCAACATAGTACCTCATAGCAGCGCGAAGCGCTGTATAATAGGAGTAATATTCTCTGAAGTCACTTTAGTCTATGGCATTGCTGGAACAATATATACACCATATTTACTATAGTGTATTACCCATTAAGGAATTGCCAATTTTATCGGCAATTCCAGCAATCCAAGCTTCATCTTGCTTCGTATAACTGCGCGGTGCATTCGCACCTAAAATCATCACACCATTTTCTCCCAAGGGTTGACAAATAACTCCTTGTGTGTTCTCAGGTAAATAATCAAATTCAATTTTGCCAGGATAAATATTGAGATTGACTAAATAAACCGGTTTACCTTTATCTAGAACCCGTTGCACAATGGGGCCGGGTTTAACCTCAGACTTTGGGCCTAAAATACCTCGGCGCAGCAGCACTTGACCTTGATAATAAACCACCAGCGATCGCCCCGCCGTATTCGTCAGCAATAATTGGGAAGCCCACGCTAACTCAGTTTTGACAACATCCGGTAACTCAGGAGAGAGTTCAAAGCCCTCTTCTCCAATTAATTGCACCCGTTCTGGAGGCACAGGTTGAATCTGTTGCCAGAGTAATCCGGTTAAAATTAGCAGGGCGCTAATCATCACGCCTACCACATCAGAACGGCCTTGGGAAGGCGTTAATTCTGGCGTGAATAACCGATTCACCATTAACAGTGTTCCCCCAATTATGCCCACAATAATCGGCAATAGTCGTAAAACTTGGTTCGTATCGGTGCGTTTGACACTCAAGGCAATTAATAGAGCACTTTGCGCTCGCAGAAGGGTAATTGAAAAGTCTATTGTAGGGAGGAGAGTTACCCCATCCCTACTTAAAGAATTATGGCTTAAATCGATAAGCCTAAGTTCAGACCTAAAAAGGCATGAACGAACAACAATGCCAATGCTGCCGTACCCAAATAAGCATGAAGAGTACGCAAAGAAGGTTTATTATCGCCCCCAAACTTGGTAATTGAAATTGCGCCATTGAGACCCAACAGCACTAAGACAATTGAACCCGTCCAAAAGTGGGGACTTTCAAGAATAGGCTGTCCTTGCATCACCAAGGATAAAACCCCTCCGGTATATCCGAGGCCTAAGAATAAGGTTAAAAATGGGGCTAGTTTGCGGTGATTGAGCTTATTTTGAGTCGCCACCTCTTCATCCGTGGCACTTCGTCCGCGCCATCCAGCAACAGCCACAAACGTGCCTAACACAAAAACGACAATACCCATCATTAGAGGATGTCCCCAATGGGTTATGGGTTCAGGAATGCCCAAGCCAGCGAAATAATCGGCAATGGGGTTAACAATCGGTTGCAGAAGGTCTCTAATGGTGTCCATGGAGTAATCCGAGTAATGATTTGGTCAAGTGATTTGCTATTCCTAGACTTTAGGATTTAAAAGTCTGTGGGGTTGTTTCTGAAGTCTTGATAAGACCTCAATACTTTATTAGTGTAAACAGCAATGTCCCCTTGGTTATACAAATTTGGATTACCCGAGACCCACCAAGCTGCCGTTCTGCGGATGGCAAGGTTTTCATCTTGGGCACTTGTGTCATATTCTTCAGCTAGAACATCCCCAACAATACAAACCAAAACAGTTCTGGTTTGATCTATATTGGCGGCAAACGCTTCTGGGGTTAAGGTTTCCCCCAAACACCATTGAGACCATCGGGTAATGTTGTTAGCTCTAATTTTCCACGGGCCATAGAGAATTTCTGCGGTTTGCCCTTGGGGGGCAGATACTCGCAGAGCTTCGACTAGGGCTATAACTTTATCGCGGGGTAGCTCCGCTAAAGCAGGCAACAGCCACAGGACTAGGCTGGCGATCGCCCCTAGTCCTCCTAATCTCCAATATTTAGTTTTCACTCCTCATCACCTGTTAATGGTTAAGTTTGATGCTCACACTTTTTAAAGCATAGGCTTAACCATATAAATGAGCCACCCATTCCCCATAGCCGTTATAGTGTAGGGTCGGTTGTCTAGGCCAACTGAATGCAGATCCATCACTAATGAGCCGTTCCGTCGCTTGAGACCATCGGGGATGGGGTTTATCCGGATTTACATTAGCTTCAAAGTCATATTCCTTCGCATCAATCGTATTCCAAAACGTCGCTGGCTGAGTCTCCAGAAATTCAATTTTGACAATCGATTTTGCTCCCTTAAAGCCATATTTCCAAGGAATCACTTGACGAATGGGAGCGCCGTGCTGTTTGGGTAAGTCTTGACCATAAATTCCTGTGGCAAAAAAGGCTAATTCATTGGCCATTTCCTCAATTCGCAATCCTTCCGTATAGGGCCAGGGAAGAGGCGAAAATAGATTCCCAGAGGGGCCGGTACTAATTTGTTTATCATACCAAGAGGTAAATCGCACAAATTTAGCCTCAGATGTGGGTTCAACCGCTTCGATCAGTTTGCGCATTGGAAACCCTAACCAAGGTACAACCATTGCCCAAGCTTCCACACATCGAAATCTATAGACGCGCTCTTCTATTTCAAATTTATTTTGGAGATCGTCCATATCATAGGTTTGGGGATTTTTGACCAATCCTCCAACTTCTACTTTCCAGTTTTCTGTGGGCAAAGCTTGGGCTGCTTGCTGAATCGATTTGGTGGTGCCAAATTCGTAAAAGTTATTGTATTTAGAAGAAAGGGATTGGGGAGTAATCTCCAAATCTCCCTTGAGAAACTCTGGATTTTGAGCGATCGCCTCTGGCGTGGTATAACCCGATCCCATATTAGTCGATTGATTTTGCTGACCACAAGCGGTTAACGGGAGTAAACTGGCGGTAATGCCAGCTCCCATCAGTCCCTTGAGCAATTTCCGACGATTCATGAATACGGACTCTGGGGTGATCTGGCGATCGGGTATATCCCAGATTTGGGGAACTTTGATTAAAGTCATGACAATTCGTGAGTACAGCGATTCTCTTTTCTATGGAGTACAGCTTGAAGCCTTAAACCCTAAGCAATGCAAGCTATTGCTAGAGGGTCTATTGCTAGAGTGCCTAGCGCGAAGCGCTATACTCAAAGCAGCAACACAAACTATTTTCCGTTCTATTGTAATCTAGTTTTTGATTTTGACGGGTTATATCAACCATAATATGGGAATCAAAATCAAACTTAGTAGCACTGAGATGATCGGCGCTTTTTCTATTTTTTGATTGATCATGCCCACAATAATAATGAGCGTAACAATCAATAGAAAAATACCAATATAAACAATCGTTTGACCCTGGTGAGAGACTAGATTTACGGGTTCTGGCAAGGGTTCAGGACTCGGAGACCCAGTGGAGAGATTTAAAATCAAGGGGTTTGGATAATACATCCAGTATGTTTTATTCTGAGTTCAGGTAGAATCATTCTATCATCGAGTCAGAAAAAATTAACCTTTTTTTAATTTGAAACCACCGGTTGAATTTTGTATAATTATTTTCATAATCCTCAGTTCCTTTATTGTAGTTTCTTCAAGGATTTTAGTTACTATGATCAAACTCAAAAAGACGTTAGCGATCGCGATCGGGGTAAGTATCGGATTTACCACTGTAGCGATCGCGGCTAACCCCGATCACGTTACTCGACTACTGAATGGAGGTCGTACCTGTCAAGGATGCGATCTGATTGACGCTGATTTAAGCAACATTACCGGCAGAACCGTTAAAGGCTCTCAACTCAGGCAATCTCGCTTAATGAATGCTAACTTAAGTAACAGTAACTTTGAAGGCGCTTATTTCACTTGTGCTGATTTAAGTAATGCTAATTTACAAGACGGAAAATTTCAATGGTCTAACTTTGTAGATGCTAAATTACAAGGGGTCGATCTGCGAGGTGCAGATTTAAGAAATACCGACTTAACCGGAGCCGATTTTACGGGGGCAATCGTTGATAATCGAATTAAACTCAATGGGGCTAAAATGCCCGATGGGGCAACAATTTATCAAGGAGATCCAGAAACTACAGAACAGATGCGAAAACCCGTCGATCTCAATACATTAGACTTCCAAAGAGCAAGAGAAGAACGGGCAAAACGTCGCTATTGTGAATCAACCAATAACCAGTGATTTCTAACAGGGTATCTTCTCTGAGAAACCCTTTTTCTTTAGGGAACCTAGTTTCTAATTCTCCTCTAGGAATCTACAATATTGCTAGAAATTAATAACTCTTGTGCTGCCTCTAGCATTTGTGGGGCTAATTCTTGTAAATCTTCTCGATTATCTAAATAAGCTTGCAGAGCGGATAAGGGATCGACTTCCTTTCCTTGCCCTAATTCCGGAAGTCGAGTGCGGGAGAGTTGACTGACTAATTCCGGTTGAATCGTATAACTATGGGTCACTTCTAGCCGTTCGTGGAGTTGCTGGGAATCGATTAAATCTAATTGTTCGGAACGAATCTGATAAATCAATCGTACAACGGCATCTTGAAGGGAAGATCTTTCTAGGGTGTGAATGAGTTGTTCTTGGGGATCTTCTACCTGACTCAGATCAACTTTAATCGTCTTAAACGAGCGCACAGATAAGGGTAAAAATTCTAAATTTGCCTGTCCTTTATCCACTTCCACTAGCATATAACCTTTCTGTTCTTTTTCTTCGCTAAAATCCACCCGTTCAATACTGCCAGGATAGACAACGGGTGGATGCTCGCAGAGGATTTGATGTTTGTGAACGTGACCGAGGGCTACATAATCAAAATAAGGACGCGCCAAGATGGATAAGGGTATAGTAAACCCTTTGCCAACAGCTAAAAACCGCTCTGCACCATAGTGGGCATTATCGACCATCACATGGGCTAAAAGAATCGTGGGAAGATCTCGATTCAGACGGCGAATTTGCGCTTCAAGGGCAGTTCGCAACCGGTCGATTAATTGATGATTAATTTCTGAAAGGGATAATTCTTGGGTTTCTGGACGAGTAAATAAACTCGAACGAGTTAACCAGGGGAGGGTAATCACTTGAATGGGGCCATGGGCAGTGGTAATCTGGTGTAAAGCTAGGCGATCGCCAACAATAAATCCTGGAACCCCCAACGTTTGGTAAATCGATAAACTTGCCCCCCCTTTTCCTTGAGCATGTTGATCGTGGTTACCCACCAATAACACCGTCGGAATATTCGCCTCCACTAGACGATAAAACTGCCCAGCAAACGCTTGACTGACATAGGGGGGAGGTGTAGCATCTGGAAAAGCATCGCCGCCAAATAAAACTAAATCGACAGGTTCGGCGATCGCGCGATCGATACAGTAGGACAAGCTCCTGATAAAATCCTCCAAACGGGTATTTAAACCTGTTTCTGGGTTCACTCTTCCATGACTTAACCCACTCCCCAAATGGATATCCGATAGATGTAAAACCTTAATCATCCTGTCTCTCCAGCAACAAAAATACCCCCCATTAACTTCAGGGTTATGGGGGATGAGAGAATCTAAAGCTGATCATCATCGTATTTAGAGGTGCAGGACTAGAAAATATTCTATCCTACTCAACTCTTAACTGGTTTGATTAGAGTCAATCCGTCCACTGCCTCGACGAGCAGTTTTCATGCTATCAAAAGATTGGGAGGAAGGGCACTCCGTATCATCACACCGTCCGCTTCCGCGATGGGTTTGACTCTCTTCTACATATTGGGAAGATTGATTTGAATAGGAAGCAACCTTAGGACTGGTTTGCAGGTTAACCCAACCTATCGAACCAATAACCACAGACAAAAACAGAAAATGATTAATTTTAATGGAGTTGTTGGTACGCATGGGAAACATCTGTCTTGAAGTAACTGTTCTACTTCTCATCGGTTTCCCTAGTGCATCCGGATAAACTGTGGAAGTTTATCAACTAAAAACGTCCGTAATTTCTTCCACAATCATCCAACCCCCGGCTGAATTCATGCGTCCGCGCAGGCGAATCTGTTGTTGATCCTCCAGACCCTCGAAAGTATGATTAACTAGGGGTTCAGTGGTAATCAATCGCCAGGTACTTCCCCCCCATTGGACAGGGGCATTGACCTGCAATTGATAGCTTTGTTCCTCTAAGCGCTTAAACAGTCCTGATACCTCTAACCCCTCAGTACAACTTGTTCCTAAATCAACTGGGGAAGAAGGGTTGGGAGTATAGCCAGTTTTCGGATACTCCTCTCCATGCTCTAAATAATGGAATTGCCAGGTTTGCCAATCTGGAGAGCCATGGGTGAGATTAAAACAGGGAATAACGGCTGCTGGGGCACTTTTATCCGTTAACAAAGCTGATTGTAAAACTCGCACCGGTAAATTGTGGGGGTCTTCCCGGCGCTCAATACAGAGCGCTGCTGCCATTCCTGCGGCTTGCCCTATATTCATCACCACCGGTTGCAAGCGGCTGGCTCCATTGGCAATATGGGAGACAGAAATATTCTTTTCACAGACCAGAAATCCGGTAATTTCCTCTGGAACTAAACAGCCATAGGGCAGTGTAAACGGAGTTCCCGTCCACCGTCCCCCCCAGCGTAGAGATTTCGGAGCCAGACGGAAGTCAACCCCTGGATAATGATGGTCATTAGGGTAGTTGCCAATCACAATACTATTAATGGCTCCAGTTTCATCTCTGGGTAATTGAGCCACATTTCCGTCCGGTTGGGGCAAAATGTCTTGTTCTCGCAGCGTAATTTGTCCTTTGAGTCTGCGACTTTCTCGAAAATAGGGATAAAGGGCGACTCCTTGTTGAAATGCAGGAAGAAGCGCAGAGCGAGGGGAACTGCTGGAGTCGAGAACAGGAAATTGATTCACCGCTAACCCGTAGCGTTGTCCCAATTGGGCTTGAATCGTACGCCCAAAGTTGAGACTATACTCTAAGGCTTCTTGTAAGAAGGTAAATTGGTTTTCAGGGGATTCAATTAGGCGATTGAGATTGATACCATAATCGTTTCCCTGAATCGGCCAATTAATCATCATGGTGCCATTCGGTAAACGGCCATAACTTAAGAATTTCTCTACACCATGGTTTTCCCATGCTCCCGCAAATACTGATTCTGCGACAGAACCGGGAATATCTGGCGCACTGACTCCTTCTCCATAATCTTGTAGGTGAATCACCCAAGTGGGTGTTTGTACCGGATAGCGTTGCGTCAGTTCGTTAGCTTCTTGAGGAGCACTCGGTTCTCCCCATTCAGCTTGCAGTTCCCAACCCCAACGATGAGGAATATCGGCTAAGGCGAGTAAATCTCCTAGTTCAGTTCCATCTAGCGTAAGGGTGGCATTTACCCGCAAGCTTTGAAACCGAACCCCAGTAATACGGTTGCCGTTTCGATACACTTCTAATGGCGTTTGTCCCCAAATCCAGTCCAGGTTAGGCAGTTCGTCCACCCAGTCCTGGAAAATTTGCGCTCCTATGTGGGGACTAAAGCCAAATAAACTCACCCAATTATGGTCTAATCCTCCCAGTTGTTTCTGAGTTAATTCCCGTACAAATGCCCCCCACATTCCCGTTTGAAAGGCTGCCAACTCGCTACCATCGGGTGCAGATACTCCGGCTGCCGTTAACATGCCCCCTAACCAGGGAAATTCACTGACGAGCAGGGTTTGAGCGCCCCGACGGGCGGCTTGGATGGCAGCGCAGGTTCCCCCCGTTCCCCCACCAACAACGAGGATATCTACGCTGCGTTCTTCTATTTGGTTCATGGCTTGCCTCAGAGTTCGATACTCTGGGCATTATGGCAAGAAAGGGCGAGCAAGAGGCAATCTACACTATAACTACTGTAAGGTTTGTCTCCTCATGGGTTGGTGAACCTGCCCCTACAAGGTTTTGGGCTTGATAAGCCTGTCATCACTGAGAAAAGGCGATTGCCCCAAAAGACTGCGAAGCGCTGAAGGGATTGAACTGCCTTCACTCCATTAATTCCCTCTGACTCAACCAACGGGATAAATCGTCTAAACTCGTCCAATCCAAAATCGCCATTCCTAACTCATCCAAATCATCTAAAGACAATTGTTGTATCTGGGAGATCGCCACTTCAGGAACCTCTCTAAACCGTCGCTGAAGTTGACGCAAAATCAATCCTAATGCTGCTTCCAATTGCCCTTCAGCACGTCCCTGTTCGCGTCCCTGTTCGCGTCCCTGTTCTAATCCTTCTGTCCTTGCTTGCACGACATAACCCTGCTGGTCGAGTATCCACCGTTCCTTTCGGTCTAACTCATCTACTTCCTTGGCACTCAAATTGGCTCGATTGGCAATTCCCAAGGCTTTGCCGATTTCTGGTACTTCTTCTAGAGAACTGGGAATCATCTCTAGATTGGGTGCTTCTTTTATAAAGTAGATCCATTTTTCCGTCAGAGTTTCTAATTCTTCCAGGGATTTATTGAATTTTCGCAACTCCACAAAGATCAGTTCGATTTGTTCGTCAGGATACTCGAATGATAGGCTTTTCTCTTTTAAACAGAAGTGGGTGATAATGGGTTGAGCCTTCGGAAATAGGGGAAAATCAGCGATCGTTAGAGCAATGACGGGTTGGAGTCCCACATAGGGTTTTCCTATGGTGAGTTGATTGCTATAGGTTTTCGCCCAGTTATACAAGACTCGCTTTTTGAAGGCAGGCACATTTAGCACTTGCATTTCAATCAGGACGGTTGTACCGTTACCTAAGATCGCTTTCACATCCAAATAGCTATCTTTTAGGGTACTCGTATCGCCCTGATTATAGGGATCGATAATTTCTAGGTCAGTAATTTCTGGCTTACCCGCATAAATGAAGGCATTTAATAAGCTAATCAAGATATCTTTGCTTTCTTGGGAACCAAAGATGCGCTTAAAGGCAAAATCGGTTTTGGGACTGATAAATTTCATATTTTTATTCGATTTAGGGCAACGGTTTGCTGGTTCATAGGTGTGGTTATAGGAGGGCTATATCGCGATCGCCCAGTCTATACTTCTCAAAACTAGTTTAGGCTGTCTAGCTCTGACTCAATTTATTCTTATGTCTACCTAAAAACCGATGTCCTAAACCTCACCAGCGACCTCTTCTAATCCTTATCAAATATAAGTTTTTAATCTTTAACTTCTAATTCTTAATTAACTAATGGATTACGATTTCCATTCCTTCACGGGCTAATTTTCCCTGGGGAAAAACTGCCTGAATCTGTCGTTCAATCCCATCTAAAGAATCATCCGTATAACCTGGATCGTGGTGAAACATTACCAACTGCTTCACTTTAGCTTTTTTCGCTACCTCAATACCGCTTTTCCAATTCCAATCTTTCGGTTTAGAATTGCCCTTGGCTCCTTGCTCATCAATCATCCAGGTATGAGTATCATAAATCAGTACATCCGCTTCCCAGGCCAACTGAATCAATTCTGGGTGGAGTTCATTGGTGTCTGCTTCAATATCTGTCGCGTAAACCACAATTTGATTCTGATAGTGAATGCGATAACCCAAAGTCTGATTAATCGGATTCAAACAACAGGTATGAATTTCCATTGCTTCCAATTTTAGTACTTGCCCTGGATCGACATCACAAAACTTCAGATCCGATCCCATAATTTCAATCGGAACGGGAAAGTTAGGGGGAAGCATTTGTTCCTTGAGTCGATCTTTCATCGAATCCCCATTCACTGCTGAAGAGCCATATACATAAAACCGATTGATGGGAATAAATGCGGGCACAAAAAATGGAAAGCCCTGAATTCGATCCCACTGACAATGGGATAGGAATAAATGAGCTTCCACTGGCATCCGACTTAAGAGGTATTTACCTAAAACGCGGACCCCAGTACCCGCATCAAAAATCAAAAAATGTTGAGGGGTTTCTAAGGTAACACAGGAGGTATTGCCACCGTAGCGGACGGTTTGTTCACCTGGTGTAGGTATATCACCTCGAACCCCCCAGAATTTAATGGTTAAGGGAGATGGAACGACGGATTCCGTATAATCCGCGCTGGATGCAGGTTTGACAACAGGAGCTGAGGGATCGGATTGTGACATCTTTCGCTAAATTTAGCCTGGGTTTAGCTGAGTATTGTTCTTGTGAACGACCAGAGCGTAAGTGGTATTGTGCCTACTAGCCTAGCCATTGCTTCTAAGGTTTCCTAGTGGAGTTCACAGGGATGAACAAGAGGAGATAGAAATGCAAACAGCGTATATGGGGTCATCTTAACCTGATCTGATCCAGATTTCCCACCCTAACTTTGGTTGATTTCTGTGTTTAATCTCCTGTTGTTTGAGCAATGTTGATAAATACCGCTTTGTTTCAAGTCTATGCGATTGAGACTTGTTGCACCCTAAGATCTAGGTTACTGCCTGATCGGTAATTCCAGATGGTTGGTATCTCTACCTTGAAGAGATACTCAAATATTCTGGGGGTTTAGGTTACCTAGATGCCCTGATTTTACCTTATTTTATTTTTTCAGGGGGGATCTTGTGATTCCAGGATTGCCAGACGTGAGCAAACGGATACTTGACCGATGTCACGCCTGTTAAGGTTAGGGAGGATGGCCAAAATTTGACCAGGAATGATTATTTAGCGGCTGCTTTGATGCATTCTTCGACCAAGGGTAAAACTTGATCGATATCTTTCCATCCTAAGATCTCTACGACTTTCTTCTCCAAGTTTTTGTAAGTCTTGAAGAACTCGGCAATCTCATCGAGTTTATGTTGGTGAACATCGTTGAGAGATTTTACGCCTGTATACCGGGGGTCTTTATCTGGAACACAGAGAATTTTTTCATCGCGATCGCCGCCATCGATCATTTCTAGCATCCCAATGGGTCGTGCAGCAATCACACACCCTGGAAAGGTAGGTTCATCCATCATGACCATACCATCTAGAGGATCGCCATCATCAGCTAGGGTATTGGGAATAAATCCATAATCATAGGGGTAGTGGACAGAGGAATACAATACTCGGTCTAGAGCAAAGGCTTGTAAGTCTTTATCATATTCGTACTTATTCTTGCTTCCGGCTGTGATTTCGATCAATACACTCAATAAGCCAGGTTTCGGTTGGGCGGGAATCCGTGATAAATCCAAGAGTTTTCTCCAAATAGCGTCAGTGGAGTGGGGAGGATGACTCCTCCTTGCCCCGAATCAAATTTTAGGGGAAGATGGTCACCAATCCCAACTGCTTGGTCTGAATGAATCGTTTTTAATCCGTTGGATTTTTTTAGCTCATAGGGGTCATTCTCTGGCTTGCGGTAAGGGATAGCCCACACCCGGTACAATTTTGACATTACCTGAAGAATAGTAGGCGATCGCCCACAAGGGTAAGGTCAAGGTTAATAAGGCAATGGCTGTGCCAATTACATCTGCTACCCTAGGTTTTGGGGGTTTGCCCCCAGTTCCAAGCTCACTTTCTGATTCCATACAGAAGGGGTTTTAATGACCTCTATTGAACAAAACAAGACTTGATGGGGAGGGGAGTTATTGACCCCTCGCTTCTATTTTACGGATGTGCGATCGCCAGATTGTTAGTTTGACAACAATCTTTACCCAGTATCACGAACTCATTTCTGGAGGGGTTGATTCTGGCGATGGCGTAAAGAACCGCTCGCCAGCTGCTTGGGTAAGAATATGGGAGAGCAAGCCAATCGGCCCGGCAAACAAACAGAGGATAATTGAATGAACCGTCCAAACTCCTGTCCTTTGTCCTTCCCAATAAATCCAGCGTCCCACAAACAAGTCCATTACCAGAAAATGCACCCAACCGGTTGCTGTTGCCTGGGGATTGGCAAATAATCGCGCTAAATCGGCTAATTGAGGATTGGCTAAAGCAGCTGCTGATTCTCCATCAATCGTACCTATGAGCAGATACACATACAAACCCGCTAGAGCCACAAAGGGAAGGAACGACTTCATCACCCATCGAGTTCCCACCCAATTGGGTAAGACAATGATTAACGTCCAAAAAGGCAGCACAAAAAGGTTTGCGCCATTAAACAACCAATCGAGCATCATGAACCTAAAATAATCCTGTAAAGGTTATTATACTCTCCTTGTTCGGAGCGATCGGTTTCACTAAAGCTTAAACTAAATTTCGATAGAGTCCTTGAGCCACATCCAATAGGACAATTAACTGTTGCCATTCGGGAGCATTGGGATTAGAGCTATTAGCCCACTGAATTTTAATTTTTTTTTGTAAATCCTCAATACTCATGTTATCTCTAGACAAAGGGGGGAGAGGATCGTGCTGATCTAGGTCAGGACTGGGGTTTATGCCTGGAGTCCCATGGGTGGGTTTAGGCTGGGACGGGTGTTCTTGAATTCGTTTGGCTTCCTTGGCTAAGGTTCTTGCTTGGCTGGACAAGTCTAAGTGGTTGTGAAGTGAAGAAGGCTGGTTTGATGCTAAATAGAGGTCGGACAGTTTTTGCAAGAACTGGTGAACTTGGTCAACCCACAATAGGTCTACATCTCCTTCTGGAAGATTCCCCGACTCATCCTGGTATATTTCCTTAATTTCTTTGGCTTTTCGCGACAAGGGCGTAATTTGTGGGGTAAGGGTTTCTGGGAGTCTTGGTATATCTAATAGATAGGCTTGGGCAGTTTGCGTTAAGAACAGACGGACTTTATCAATCCAATCTTTGTATTTTGACTGCCAGTTCACATCGTTCATAAACCCAATTCGCTGTTAATTTAATCTTGAATCAATTTTTTGTGATGAGAATGATCAAATCAGAGTTTTATGGGTGCGACTTACCGACGCTAGTTGGTTTACCTCTACACCCAATGTTCTGAGAATACCCACTCTTACTAATTTAGACCAGAAAGGCGATCGCGGTCAAGCAACCTAAGTTTAAGTAAGTTTAAGCCCTTTGAGTTTTGGTCTATTTTTCCGTGAGTTTCCAGACTCCATCCCAAGTTTCATCTGGTGGATTATCCTCATAGAGCATACAGCGCTGAATATGCAATTTAGACGCTTTATTATTGGGATCGGCCTTGAGAACCTTTTGGAACTCTTCTTGAGCCTGTTTGAAAGACTCTTTAGCTTTAGCTGCAAACGGTTTGCGAGCCAAATCAATAAACTTACGCAGTTGAGCAGAAGACATTTCCTGAGCTTCTTCAGCCAACATCTGCCGAGTTTCCTCTGCCCCTACAAACTGACACACTTTCGCTTGCAGCAATTTCTTTACTTGACGGGGAGTGAGTTCATTCACTTTTTCTGGTAAAGTCGTTTGCCAGTAAGTATCGGTTACTGTTTTGCGACTGAGATCGTCTACCTCCAACATCCGTTTTAAGGTGGCTTCCCCTAAAAGCTCAATTAACTCTTCCCGGTCAACCTGGGCCAGCATCTTGGAGAGCATCTGAGTTTCATCATAGGAAACTTTTTTCAACTCTGATTCCGATAACTCTTCTAACTGCTCCAAAACCGCTAGGATTTCGTTGTAAGACAACTTATCGTGGGCTGGCTGTAAATAGTGCTTGCGTCCCTGTTCATAATGGGTTTTCACCGCTTCTTGCTTATCGGTGAGGGGACGGCCGACTACCGAAGTCTCTTCTCGAATTCCTAACAGTTCATAAATAGTGACCGGTTTGCTCTTCCCTTTCACTGTAATATTATCGAGTTCCCGCACATAGACGCGATCGGCATAGTTCCTGTATGTTTTTTCGCTAATTACAATATCGGTTCCATATTGCTTACTGGTTCCTTCTAAACGAGAAGCCAAATTCACCCCATCACCAATGGAGGTTAATTCCATACGCTTAGATGAGCCGATGTTACCACTGACGACCACATCGGAGTGAATACCAATCCCAATGCTAATTTCCATTAGCCCTTGTGCTTTACGTTTCTGGTTATATTCAGCCAGGCGATATCGCATTTCTACAGCCGTTTGCATGGCACACCAGGCGTGATCTTCTAGGGGTGCAGGAGAGCCAAACACCGCCATGAGAGCATCACCAATATATTTATCCAAGGTTCCACCGTAGCGGAAGACCGAATCCACCATTTCCTCAAAGTAGCTGTTGAGCATGGCGACCACTTCTTCTGCTTGCAATTTCTCCGTCAAGGTGGTGTAGCTGCGAATGTCACTAAACAGAACAGAGACTTCTTTGCGTTTTCCACCGAGTCCTGTATCGCCACTGGCTAGTAGGGACTCAGCAACTTCTGGGGTCATATAGCGATACATCAAGCTCTTGACTTGTTTTTCATCGCTGATGTCTTCCATCACTACTAATGCACCATTGACTTTTGTCGGATTGAGGGCATCATTCATGGAATTAATCGAAAGGTTAACACTTTGCTCAACATCTTCTCCATCTTCTCCAGAAAGAATCAGGGTTTGATCGGGATAAAATTGCTGGCGTTCCTTATTATCTTTGGGGGCAAGGGCGGCATCAAACCACTTTTTGAAGTCTCCTTCTTTAATCCGAATCAGAGGGGGGAGTAATTTTCCTTCAAGTTCAGTTTGATCGAGTCCCAAGAGTTCTTTAGCACGTTGGTTAGCGGCAATAATGTGACTATTTTTATCGGTTGAAATCACGCCATTGGTCAAGCTCCGTAGAATATCTTCCTGCATTTTTTGTTGTTGTTTGACCTGATCGAAGAGCTTGGCATTTTGGAGGGCAACTCCGGCTTGAATATTAAAAGCTCGCATGAATTCTAGATCATTGCGGTTAAAGCTAGATTTCCATTGCTCTGGAGCTTCCGGCCAGTTTTCGGGGTTGTAGTTGGGATATTCGCCTTGTTTTTTCTTATTAATCAGTTGGGTTACGCCAATGAGTCGATCGTCGGCATTAAAGACAGGCATACAGAGCATACTACAAGTGCGATACTTAGTTTTCTGGTCTGTTTTTTTGGAGGTTTCGGAACGGGGGTCATTGTAGAGATCAAAGGGAATTAAGAGGGGTTCTCCAGATTCGGCTACCATACCCGCAAATCCGGCACTTCTGGGAATGCGAATTTCGGTGAGGTTACCGGCAATGAGAATTTTTGTCCACAATTCTCCTTTTTCTTCATCAAGGAGCCAAAGGGTGCTGCGATCGGCGTTCATCAGTTCTTTAGCCTGATCCATCACTTTTCCAAGGGTGTCTTCTAAGTCCAGGCTACTCTTACTTAGGGAGTTGACAGCGTTCATGAGAGCAGAAGCTGCCCGTTGCCGTTGAGTGGCTGCGTAGAAGGATTTGGAGGATTCTAGGATTAAGCGAATGGAAGGAGCAAATTCTTTGAAGACTTGTTCATCTTCTGCGGTGAAACCTTTGAGATCGATTTTGTCGTCTAAGTCGGCTTCGCGATCGGCATCGATTTGGAGTTTATTAATCAGTTGTACGACTGCCACTAATTCCCCAGTTTCTTCATTTTCCAGGGGCATGGCGACCATGGTGTAGGTGCGATAGCCATTTTTTTTGTCGAAGGCTTTAGCGGTGGTCGATCGCGGATCGTCATAGAAGTCGTAGGGAATATTGACGACCTTGCGAAAGGTGGCGACTTCTCCTGCAATCCCTTTATCGGCGGGAATGCGAATTTCTAGGGCGTTACCTTTTTCATCTTTGGCAACGATGGTAAAGAGTTCATTTTTTTCTTCATCAAACAGAAAGATACTGGTGCGATCGGCATTGAGGAGTTCCCCTGTTTTTAGGGTAATCGATCGCAGCATTTCATCAAGAATGGCATCAAACCCCTGGTTATCCAAGAGGTTATCTAACATCGATAGGGTTTGATTTACGACTTTGAGCTTGTCTTCAACGTCGCTGACGACTTGCTTAAAGGTATCTTTTTTCAGGGGAGCTAAAAAACTGGAAAAATCACCTCCTCCTCCTGTTGTAACTAATCCTCCGGTAATGCCAGAGGACTCATTCGGTTCTGGGGGAGCGGGTTGAGGGGCATTGTCTTCTACATCTATGACTGTTGCTGATACGGCATGGGCAGGAGTTCCGTCCGCATTCATTGCATCAATATCGATCGTGGTGGCGGTTGTGTCCACAATAGGAGAGTTGGAAGATGATGTTGCCATAGATGTCACCGATATATTAAGAGTTATGTCTTCGTTTAGTGGGAAACTCAAGGGCCTAAAGGCACATTTTTTTAATTTAGTAAGCTACAGCTTAGAGAAGGGAACCATCGGTTAGGTGTATCTTAAAGGACGAATCCAGAAGATTCAAGAGTTAGGATAGCCTAATTTTAATCGCAATTGAATTTTGCAGCCATGACAGCTTGGCTCTGTCTGTTCTTTCTTTGGTCTGGGTCAAGGGTTTTCCCAGTGTACCGAAAAATGGGGGAAGGGATTACGTTCTTGGGGAATTGCCCTGGCTTGGGAGAGGAGAGCATGGGGGAAAAATGAAGGTTTAGGAAGGTTGATGATGGCGTTGGCGTTTTTTGTTGGCTTGTTGAAGCAGGGATTCGGCAAAGGATAGGGCTTCGAGGGCTGAGTTACCTCCGGTGAGTTGGGCGAGTTCTTGACAGCGTTGTCGATCGTTGAGGAGGGTGACGCGAACGACTGTTCTGGGATGGTTGCTGGCATTTTCGGTAATGGTTTCTTTGCGGACTTGTAAATGACGATCGGCGAGGGAAGCAATTAAGGGTTGGTGGGTGACACACAGAACTTGATGATGTTGGGAGAGGTGATGGAGTTTATCAGCGATCGCCTCTGCAACTCGTCCTGAAACCCCAGTATCAATTTCGTCAAATACTAAGGTATTGACGGGGTTAATCTGGGAAAAACAGCCCGTCAGAGCCAGTAAAAAGCGACTCATTTCCCCTCCCGAAGCTGTAGTCGCTAAGGGTTGAATGGGTTCTCCAGGGTTCGTACTTATACCAAAGGTGATGCGATCGCCGCCTGTGGCTGTAATGGGGATGGGCGTAAGAGCGACTTTGAATTGCACTTTGTCCATGGCTAGGGGTTTGAGTTCTTCAACCAAACGCGCCTCTAGTTTAGCGGCAGCTTTTTGGCGCTGTAAGTGTAGCTGATTACATAATGTTTTCAAGTGGTCTAAGGCTTGTCGATCGTCTTTTTCCAATTGTTCTAGAGATTCACTGGTGGCGGTGAGGTCGTCAAGTTCGGTTTGAATGGTGTGCCAGTAGGTGAGGCTCTCTGAGAGGGATGGCCCATATTTACGGCAGATTTGCTTGAGTTCAAAAATCCGTGCTTCCACATTATCGAGGCGTTCGGGGTCAGTTTCGAGGCGATCGCTATAGGCATTGATTTGTTGTCCGGCTTCTTCAACTTGTACCAGGGCTTCATTAACTAATTCTAAAATCGGTTGCAGTTGGGGATCGTAGGGAAGAATATCATCCAACAAGCTTGTGGCTTCTCCGAGTAGATCGGCAGCGGCTAAGGAGCGATCGCCCTGATACAGAGCTTGATAAATTTGATAGCTTTTCTGTTGCAGTTCGACACTATGGGAGAGCCGTTGACTTTCTTGTTCGAGTTCCGTTAATTCATCGGCTGTGGTGAGTTGGGCCTGATTTAACTCCGTGAGTTGATATTCTAAAAGGTCAATCCGTTGCAGTCGAGATTGTTCATCCTGTCGTTGTCGCTGGAGTTTAGCGGCTAGTTTTTGTTTGGTTTCATAAGCCATGGCTACATGTTGTTGGACGGCTAAGAGTTCACTCCCTCCATAGAGATCTAACCATTGCCTCTGTCGCATGGCATCTCCAAGTTGTACGGTTTGTCCTTGAGCCGCAATGCTGGCTAATAATTCTCGTAGGGTTTCCATTTGCCGACGGTTGACCAGAATTCCATTGAGGCGCGATCGCGATCGCCATGTGCCTTGATAGATCTTGATCTCCCGACTACAGGTGAGGGTTTGGTCTTCCATTGGGTCTATTTCTTGCCCTTGTAGCCATTCTCGAACTAGGGGAGAAAGGGTAAACGTGGCTTCAATTAACCCTTGGGACGCTCCTGAGCGGATCGCTTTAGGGTTTAATTTGCCACCTAGGGCAGCATCGAGGGCATCTAGAATAATGGATTTTCCCGCTCCAGTCTCCCCGGTGAAGACGGTTAAGCCTGGGGCAAAGTCGAATTCTAGGCGATCGATAAGGGCAAAGTTCTCAATTTTTAGGGAGATTAACATAGACGGCTTACTTACCAGAAAAGCACTTGATCCAGGGAACCGAACAAAATTGATCGAGCGTCTCAAGGGGGGGAATTGTTAAAATTACTTTACAATCAGTAATAGATCCAGCCCACCTCAAGTCATGAATGTCAATATGCCATCCTCATCTTCCCATCAACAGGGGTTATCAAAACTCCAGGACTTCCAGAGTCCCAGTTCTTCTTCTGCACATTTTAGCCCCATGTCAGAACAGACAATTATATCCAATAATTCAGCCGTGGAACCCCCAGAGATCCATTACGATCCGCAGGAGTTGACGGACTTTTATCGTTCCCGTCCCTGGGAAGTTTGGGGACGGATAATCGCGCTCGTGTCGTCTTTTCTTGGCTTGGTTGTGGGCTTATGGTGGGATAAACGTTTTGGGAGGGCTTCGGAAAAAAAAGAGCGCCAGCGGGCGGTTCAATTGCGGGAGACTTTAACTCGATTGGGCCCAGCCTATATTAAGGTAGGACAAGCCTTATCGACTCGGCCGGATCTGCTGCCTCCCGTATTTTTAGAGGAGTTAACCCGGCTTCAAGATCAACTTCCCCCGTTTCCGAATGAGGTGGCTTATCAGTTCATTGAGGAAGAGTTAGGCGATCGCCCCGAATTTATTTATGCTGAAATTAGCGCTAAACCCGTAGCTGCCGCTTCTTTGGGTCAGGTTTACAAAGGGAAGCTCAAATCTGGGGAAACGGTGGCGATCAAGGTTCAACGTCCGGATTTACGGGAAAAAATTTCTCTAGATTTGTATATTCTCCGCTCTTTAGCCGCTTGGGTACAGAAAAGTCGGCGGGTGCGGAGTGATTTAGTAGCGATCGCCGATGAATTTGGCGCTCGCATTTATGAAGAAATGGACTATACCCATGAAGGCAGAAACGCCGAACGGTTTGAGCAATTATATGGGTATCTACCGGATATTTATGTGCCCCGGATTTATTGGCCATATACCAATCGTCGGGTGTTAACGATGGAGTGGATTACGGGCACAAAATTAACCGATTTAGAGAAAATTCGCCAGCAAGGATTAGATGCATCCTATTTAATTGAAGTGGGGGTTGAATGTTCCCTACGGCAATTGCTCGAACATGGTTTTTTCCATGCTGACCCCCATCCCGGTAACTTACTCGCCTCTGGAGATGGGAAATTAGTCTATCTGGATTTTGGCATGATGAGCGAGGTCAAGGACTATCAACGCTATGGCCTAATTGAAGCGATCGTGCATCTTGTAAATCGCGATTTTTCCGGGTTAGCCCATGATTATGTCAAACTAGAATTTCTCACGCCAGATACAGATTTAACTCCGATTATTCCCGCTTTATCAAAAGTTTTTAATGATGCTCTGGGCGCATCTGTGGCTGAGTTGAACTTTAAGAATATTACCGATCAACTCTCCCAGGTGATGTATGATTATCCGTTTCGGGTTCCCGCCTATTATGCCTTAATTATTCGATCTTTAGTAACGCTAGAAGGGATTGCCATTAATGTGAATCCTAATTTTAAAGTTTTGAGTAAAGCGTATCCCTATGTGGCTAAACGTTTATTAACTGACCAATCTCCAGAATTGCGAACCTCCTTAAGGGATTTATTATTCAAAGATGGCAGTTTCCGTTGGAATCGGTTGGAAAATCTGCTCAAAAATGCCCGTGATAGTCAAGATTATGATTTAGATGTAGTATTAAATCAAACGATTGAGTTCCTTTTTTCCGATCGCGGCAGTTTTATCCGCGATCGCATCGTTGAGGAAATGGTCAAAAGCTTAGACATCCTGGGACGTACTACTCTGGAAAATGTTAGTCATCGTTTCCGGACAACAGTAGGGATGAATGGTCAAAAACCAGTTGCACCCATATCTACAAGTAATCCCGAAGATCGGAAAAACATCGAACATATGCAGCGAATTTTACGAATTGTGCAAGAAACTCAAGGATTTGATCCCATGAAAATTGCGCCGTTATTACCCAAGGTTTTATTCAAGCCCGAAACCCAACAAATGGGACAACAAATCGCCAGTGGATTAGCTCAACGAGTTTTAGCACGGTTTATTCGAGAAGTGTTACTCAGTGAAGATGGGGGCAATGGAACTTCAGAAAAAAAGTTAGCATCGGTTCCTAAATCGGATTCTCCACCTTTGGCTTTACCGGCTGCGGTGGTGTCGATCAAATGATACCCTTCTTCGTTCACGCTCAGGGCTTTCAGGGGTGAATTCCTAATGGAGCTGGGGAGAAATGAAGAAGATTATATTTAGGTGTAGATTGGCACTCCTTATGAAGATGAAGGCCGACTAAAACGAGAGGGGAAATGCATGTCCATGGGAGATCGGACGAAGGAGCGACCCCAACCTTCCAGACCTTGTTTGCAAATCCAGGTAAACTAGGAAAAACCCTGATGTCTCTCCCACGCGATGGTCTCTCATGCTGACATTTTAAGTCTCTGCCAACAGAGTGCGATCGGCAAACGCTTGCCCAATGCCCTCTATATTCATCTTACGGCTCTGGATGCTCTTGATGCCCAACTGCAAGAGTACGAAACCCTCGGCCGTCAAATAGCAGGAGAAATAGAACCGCCGACGTTAATTAAATTTCACCTCGATCAAGCGAAAATTTCCTATCTCTATTATCCCGATTTTGACGACGACCCCCATCCTCGTCTGCACGCTAGTTTACAAGTAGATTTTGCCCAGGAAAAAGCCGTTTATCGCGACTATCGCCACAGCGAAAATCCCCCCATTTTGCACCGCAAGGAAACCTTTGTTACACCCCACTACCCTCATTATGAGAAGTTTGCCCAGTTAACCCAACAGGAAGAAGAATGGGGACTCTTAAATAAACGCAGTGGGTTTTCGATTGGCACATTAAAGCATTGGCAAAAATGGTTATCGGTACATCGGGTGAACATTGAGGATCATCGGGTTGTTGCTATGGAAACGACCGTGCATACGACCTATGCTCCGGTCATTGAACGGTATAAAGCGGCTATGGTGCGCAAGGAGTTATCCCGACCGATGCGTTTGGCGTTGGAGGCGGAATTATTTACTCCAGAAACGACGTTTTTTGACTATGGATGTGGGTATGGGGAGGATATTAAACAGATTGCAAAGAAGGGGTATAGCAGTGGTGGATGGGACCCCTATTATCGCCCGGATACGCCGCTCCATGAGGCTGATATTGTCAATTTGGGCTATGTGATTAATGTGATTGAAGACCAGGGAGAACGCCAGGAAGCGCTGCTAAAAGCGTGGCAGCTAACCCAAAAGGTTTTGGTGGTGTCGGCGCAGGTGTTGATTAGTGCGGCAAGCGATCGCCCGATCGCCTATGCTGATGGAGTGATTACCCAGCGCAATACGTTCCAGAAATATTACGAACAGGAAGAGCTGAAAACCTATATCGATCGAGTCTTAGAGGTCGATGCAGTACCTGTAGATTTGGGGGTTTACTTCGTATTTCGCGATCGCACCCAAGCCGAGATTTTCCGCGCCTCCCGCTTCCATTCGCGCCTCTCTACTCCTCGCATCCGTATCGAAGTACGGCGGTTTGAAGACTATCAGGAATTACTCGCTCCTCTGATGACATTTTTTACCAATCGCGGACGACTGCCCAAACGAGGAGAATTAGCCCAAGAAGCTTTGATTTTAGAGGAGTTTGGCACATTTCGTCGCGCCTTTCAACTCGTCCTCCAAGTCACCGAAGAAGAAGAATGGGAAAAAATCGCGACCTCCCGCCGTCAGGATTTCCTAGTCTACCTCGCCCTGTCTCATTTTAGCGATCGCCCCCAATTTCGCCACCTCTCCCCCACCATCAGGCAAGATATTCAAAGCTTATTTGGCAGTTATAAAAGTGCTTGCATTTTAGCCGATCAAATGCTCTTTAGTTTAGGCGACTTAGACTTTATTTCTCGGTGCTGTCAAAACTCTCCTGTTGGCAAATTTACCCCCAAATCTTTTACCGTTCACTCCCATTATCTCGACTCCCTCGATCCACGCCTGCGCCTTTACGAAGGCTGTGCCAACCGCACCATCGGCAGACTTGAAGGAGCAACCCTGATTAAATTTCACCTCAATCTTCCCAAAATTTCCTATCTCTTTTATCTCGATTTTGACCAAACTCCTCACCCTCTCTTAAAAACCATCCTGCAAATTGACCTACGAGATTTAGCTGTCTATTATGAAAGCTATGACGATCATCCCAATCCCCCAATCTTGCACCGCAAAGAACAATTTATTGACTCTACCTATCCCCAGTTTGAAAAATTCCAGAAACTCAGCCAACAAGAAGAAAAATGGGGACTTTTTGAAGATTGGAAAGCTATCCAAACCCGTCGCGGATGGCTTAAATGTTTAGAAGAACATGGAGCAGAAATTAGCGCATCCCAAGTTCGTTGGAGCAAAGACCTTGACCCCTATCGCCTCAAGCTCTTAAAATCTGCTCACAAAAAACGATTAGCCTCCTATAGAAGACAAAAATATTAATTATGAATTTATCATGGATAAAGACCGAATTTTGATCGCCATTGGTTTTGGCTGTATCGGATTATTATTTTGCTTTACCCTATACGCCGAAATCATGCATCGCTGGCGCATTCATCAAGCCAATGGCGTTTGGTGTGTGTGGATCGATCCCCAGGGAAATAAAGAAGTCAATTATGGGCGAGAACATTGCTCAGTTCGTCCAGATTAAGAGGATTGATGGATGGACAGTTGTCAACTTAACTCAATAGCTATGCTTAGGGCACTCTAAAAGCTAACTTTCCTTGATTAGATCATCATATTTGCTATGGGGATCAATCCAAAACCATAGAATTCCCTCTGGTTCATCAGAACCTAAAGCTCTATAATGTTTCCCAACTCTTACAGACCATACCCCTCTTCTGTCACTC
>DDLS01000072.1 GCA_002340255.1 Cyanobacteria bacterium UBA2566 | reverse complement strand
CTTTCAGGCGATGTTTGAGAATCAGCAATGTGCTCTCGAGACCTTCATGCAGATTAAAGAGGACTTTATACTCCTTATCGGTGCGCGAAAAGGTTCGTAAAGAATTACTAATGTGCCTGATGCGATCGGTTCCTTCTTGCATCGAGTCAATCAATTGCGGTAAATCGGAGCGCAAAAACTCCAAGTCTATCGCTTCTCTTTCTGCTTGTATAGCTTCACTCGGATGCGGATATTCTTGCTCATAAAGGTTCAGAAGTCCAAACAAATCTTTCAGGTAATCTCCCGCTGGTTCTATATTTCCAGCAATAAATGCCACGGGATTATTAATTTCATGGGCTACTCCTGCCATCAAGTTGCCTAAAGCCGACATTTTCTCGCTTTGCACCAATTGCAGTTGGGCTTGTTGCAGGTCTTCAAGAGATTGTTCGAGTTGATGAGCATAGTCTTGGGATTGCTTGGCGTAGTCTTGAGATTGCTTGTAGAGGCGAGCATTTTCCAGAGAGATAGCAGCTTGGGAACAGAGCATAGAGAGCAGTTCCACGAGATCGCTCGTAAACGCTCCAGTCGCTAGATGATTTTCCAAGTAAAGGATGCCGATCAGTTTGCCTTGATTGAGGATAGGTGCGCACAGAAAACTAAGAGGTTGTTCTTGCTGTAGATAGAGGTCGCCTGCAAACTGGAGATTGCAAGAGAAATTGTTAACAATAATTGCTTCTTTGCTCCGTTTGACCTTATTAATTACCCTCATGGGAATTTCTTGTTCGTCGGATACTTCCCTGCAACATAAATCCCAGTTATCTTGACCCCCTTTTTTTGAATATCGGTTAGCCATCTGCCAACCATCGGGTTGTCGCAAGAGTAGAATGCCGCCATCGGCTCCTGCATTTTCCATTGTTGCTCTCATCAAGGCCGAGAGCAGTTTGCCCAGATGCATTTCACTCGATAGAGATTGGGAGGCTTTCATCGCCGTTGCCCAATCGAGCATGAAGTCGCTTTTGCTGCTATTTAAACCTGTCGTCCGCGTTAAAGTACTAATTACGCTTAAATCGTTGTGTAACTGTAGGTAGGGCTGTTGCAGAATGGAGGAAAGCAGTTGGGGATATGTTCTTTCAAGTTGGTCGGTTTTGGCTTTTGCTCCCCAGCGGGCATAGCAGTAGTAGGCATCGGTCATATAACTGATCGCTACCTTTTGTTTACCCCAATCCAGATAGAATTTTGCGGCCAGTTCGTTAGCTAGGGCTTCTTCCTGGATGTAGCCATTTTCTTTCGCTCCAGCTATGGCCAAGTCGTATCGTTCGATCGCATTGAGTTTTTGATTCAAAACTCGATGCTTTTCTGCTGCGATTAACTGGAATTTATGACCATAGTTCATCGGAGCATGATTGGCCCAGGCTTCCATTTTATTTTGATAAGATGATATTTTTGCATCTGCTTGTTCTTTTTCTTGCTTTTCTAGAGTATGATAAACATCAAGCCATGATAAACTAGCGTAAAAATAAAATATTGGTATAAATACTTGTCCCAGAATTCCGTCCAAATATGACTCCACTTGATGACTTCGGTCGATCGCTTGGCGACTATCACCAAATAAATAGCAGAGAAAAAGTTTATCTATATAAAATAAAGCTAGAGAACTAACATCATTTTTTTCCTGGTGGATAGACATCATTTTTTCTTCATCGTAGCTCTTCCCTTGGATCAAAGATGGTAGTTTATTGCCTTCAATCAAATTCAAAACCATTTGCCGATGAAGTTCATTAAGCTGAAACATCATATTTTGTTGAAGTTTCTCGATGGCTTGGCTATAATGCAACATATTTTTTTCTAATTCTATAAGATTAAGTCCCGATACAAAAGAATGGGCGCAATAATCATAGGCAGCAAAAGCCGCAGATTCAAAATCTCCTAACTCTAAACCTATTTGATAAGCCTCGATCAGCATTGATAAAGTTGTGTTGATATGTTTTTTCCAATGCTGAACAGAAAGGCAAACAATTTCTATTGTTTTGGCATGAAATTCTCGAGATTCAATTTTCTCCAAGAGATTCAGAGCCAAATTACCAAAGCTGAATCCCAGATCGATATCGTTAACGATACTGCAAAGAATTAAACCATAGTTTGCATAAGCAGAACATGAAACATCTGTATTACCGTGGTTTATAGATAGCTCGACCTGTTTGGCAATAATAATCGGTAACAAGTTTGGTTGCCCTAAATAAGCTGCATTTAAAATCCCCGAAAGAATTCGCATTGCTGCTAATTGTCGAGAATCAGTCGAGATTGGCAAATCTTTTAATAACTCTATGGAATGGGATTCGAGTTTGCGATCTAATTCAAATAAAACTCGTTCAACATCACAATTATCAGGGCATTTTGGGATTTTTATATCTAATTGATCTAGAAATTCTAAGCCAGCATCAATAGCTTTAAAAACATAATTTTCGCTGATGGCTATCTGAATTTTAATTTCATACGCTTTAGTTTTATCCACAATGTCTATTGCCCGATCGCAAATCTCAGTATTCATGACTTCTGCTGTTTTGAAGTCTCCGTTTAGATAAGCTATTTCTGAAGTCAATTCAAACACCGATCGCACCAATTCAAAATCTTGATGCCAATCCGCTTCTGATAGCAAGGAGCGTGAGGTGTCAATATATTCATAAGCCGCTGCATAAGCAGTGGAAAGTTTCGCTTTCTTTGCCGCCATGAAATTTAATTTGGCCAATCGATACTTCTCAGGTGATTGGGTAATTAGGTCTAAACCGAGATTAATTTGATTGACAATATCAAAGATTCTCTCTTCAAGATGGAAATCGGGAGTACAAGCGAGTAATTGCCTGCCAATTCTTAAATGAGTACCTTGCTTTCGCTTTTCATGGATTAAAGAATAGGCAGCTTGTTGAACGCGATCGTGTAGAAACTTATAACTAACACAGAGATCTTCAATTGAAGTCTTTCGATCCTGGTTAGCTGGGAAAAACTTATAGGTTTGGCCTAGGGGCAGAACCAATCCCTCTTGCAGCGCCCTCCATAAGGAAGCGGCTACTTCCATCTGCTCGCGCTCGCTGACAATGGCCAAAGTTTCCAAATCAAACTGGTTGCCGATACAAGCGGCTAACTTCAACACCTCTTGAGTGTCTTCCGGGAGTTTGTGTAGCTCTTTGGCCATAAACTCAACCACGTCCGAAGTTAATGTCAACTGGCGTACTCTAGTTATGTCGCAGTGCCAATAGCCGAGATTGCGATCGAACCCAATCAACTCATCTTCATGCAATCCTTTGAGAAACTGGGTAGCAAAAAAAGGATTGCCCTGAGTCTTTTGATAGACTAATTCCGTCAAAGGCCGAGCTATCTTTGGGCTACAATTGAGAGTATCTGCCACCAAGCAATTCAGATGTAATTCAGTTAAAGGTTCTAGAGTGATCGTCGTAATCGTCACTCCTAATTTGGCGATTTCCTCTAGAGTCAAAATTAACGGGTGAGTGGGAGACACCTCATTATCTCGATACGCTCCTAGCAATAGTAGATAACCTGTTGCACTCTCACTCATCAGCAGTTGGATTGACTTCAGGGATGCCGCGTCTGCCCACTGCAAGTCGTCAATAAAAATCACTAACGGATGTTCTTTAGTGGTAAAAACTTGAATAAATTTTGGAAATAATAAGTTAAAGCGATTTTGCGCGGCACCACCAGGAAGTTCGGGGACCTCGGGCTGCTTGCCAATAATTGACTCTAGCTCTGGAATTACCTCAATAATCACTTGAGCGTTTTCTCCCAAAGCCGCAAGAATATTGGTCTGCCACTGGGCTAATTGAGTATCTGATTCTCCTAATAACTGCTTCATCAAATCCCGGAAAGCGCTCACGAAAGCACTGAATGGGATATTGCGCTGGAATTGCTCAAATTTCCCTTTGATCAAATAGCCGCGCTCTCGCACTATTGGCCTGTGAACTTCGTTGATGACAGCCGTTTTACCAATGCCAGAGAATCCGGCAACGAGCATTATTTCTGTCTGTCCCTTGGCTACACGATCGAAAGCCTTGAGTAAGGTTTGGATTTCGCTTTCGCGTCCGTAGAGTTTTTCCGGAATCAGGAAGCGGCTGGCAATATCTCTCGTGGCCAACTCAAAGAGTTCTATTTTGGCTGTTTCTTGCCATTGCTGGAGACAATTTTCTAGATCTAACTTTAACCCCAATGCACTCTGATAGCGATCTTCTGCATTCTTCGCCATTAATTTCATCACGATCTGTGAAACGACTAGGGGAATTCCAGAAACCGGGTTTCTAACCGATGGCAATACTGGCTGTTGGGAAATATGACAATGCACCAACTCTATCGGGTCGTCACTGGGGAAGGGTAAAGTTCCTGTTAGCAGTTGGTATAAGGTAACTCCCAGGGAATAAAAGTCGCTGCGGTAGTCGATTCCCCGATTCATGCGACCGGTTTGTTCTGGGGAAATATAGGCTAGGGTTCCTTCTAGGACATTGTAATTCTTGATTTCTTCCACTTCTTTTGGCAGCAGGGAGGCAATGCTGAAATCAATCAGTTGGATCTGTTGGCTCTCTGGGTGAATCAGAATGTTGGCGGGTTTAATATCTTTGTGAATGACTCGCTGCTGCTCGAGTTCTTGCAGGATCGACGCGAGTTGAATAGCGATTTTCAAACAGATTTCTAAGTCTAATGACTCATATTCTGCTAATACTTTCTTCAGAGAAATTGCCCCCTCCTCTTTCATGATCAAAGCATAACCATTACCAATGTTCTCCAAGCTTAAAGGTTGGACAATGCCGGGGTGATTCAGGTTTTGGGCAATGGCATACTGGTTGCGAAACTGTAGGAGTTCGGTAAAGCTGGGGTATGAGTTGCGCAGAAATTTGATGGCGACTTTTAACGAGTCAGAAAGTCTAACTCCCCGATATACTAAAGTTCGCTCTCCTTCATATATATTTTCGCCAATTTGATAGCCCGGTAGTTCTAAGATCATTTCTCTAGGATTTGTTGCTGTACTTCGATCATTATGGTGACATTTTTACCAACAAAGACCTCAATTTTACATAGGCAGCGATCGCTCTATGGGGATACTTACATAATAATTAATATAGAATCTATTCGCTCTAATTGATAGGAAGGCAGATTTCCAACTCAGTGCCTTTACCCAATTGAGAAGTACAGGTAATCTTACCGCTATGTTTTTGGGCAATGATTGATTTAGAGATCGCCATTCCTAACCCCGTTCCTTTACCCACCGCTTTAGTCGTAAATCCTTGCTCGAAGATGCGTTCTCTCACCTCTTCTGGCATCCCTGTACCATTATCAGCAATCCGAATGGTGACCTCCTGGGTTGTTGCTGAGGTAGTAATCTTAATCTGATTGGCAATCTCGTCAAAACTTCGTCCTTGGTTGCCCTCATCTAGAGCATCAATAGCATTAGCAATCAGATTCATAAACACTTGGTTGAGTTGTCCCGGAAAACATTGCACTTGTGGCAATTGTCCATAGTCTTTAATAATTTCAATCGCTGGACGCTCCTCGTTGGCTTTCAGGCGATGTTTGAGAATGAGCAATGTGCTCTCGAGACCTTCATGCAAGTTAAACGGGACTTTATACTCCTTATCTGTACGGGAAAACGTCCGCAAAGAATTACTGATGTGACGGATGCGATCCGTTCCCGATCGCATTGAAGAAATCAGTTCCAGTAAATCCGAGCGCACAAACTCCAAGTCCATTGCTTCGATTTCTTCTTCTATTGCTTCACTTGGCTCTGGATATTCTTGCTGATAAAGGTCTATTAATTCCAACAAGTCTTGCACATAATCTCGTGCTGGTTCTATGTTCCCAGCAATAAATCCTACGGGATTATTAATTTCGTGGGCTACTCCTGCCACTAGATTGCCCAAGGCTGACATTTTTTCACTTTGTACCAGTTGCAGTTGGGCTTGTTGCAGGTCTTCAAGAGATTGTTCGAGTTTCTGGGCATAGTCTTGGGACTGTTTATAAAGACGGGCATTTTCCATCGAGATAGCCGCTTGGGAACAAAGCATATTGAGCAGTTCCATCCGCTCGCGTGTAAACGCTCCTACGGCTAGATGGTTTTCCAGATAGAGGATACCGATCAGCTTGCCTTGATTGAGGATGGGTGCGCACAGAAAACTAAGGGGTTGTTTTTGTCGTAGATAGGAGTCGCCGGCAAACTGGGTATCATCAGGGAAATCGTTAATAATAATTGCTTCTTGAGTCCGTTTAACTTTATTAATCACACTGGTGGGAATAGAGCGTTCAGTCGATACCTCGGTCGAAGACCAATCGCCACCTTCTTGGGAGTATCGGGCAACAACCTGCCAACCAGACGGTTGCTGTAAGAGCAGAATGCCGCTATCTGCTCCGGCATTTTCCATGGCTACTGTCATTAAGGTGGAGACCAGTTTGTCCAGGTGCATTTCGCTCGATAGGCACTGGGATGCTTTGATCGCCGTTGCCCAATCTAGCATTGAGCTAATTGTGCTGGTACTTGAACTGCTCGTTTGAGTCAAAGTGTGAGTTGCAATCGCGGTTTGGCCACTCTGTAACTCCAAGCGAGGCTGTTGCAGCATGGAGGCAAGGAGTTGGGGGTATTTTTCTTCGAGTTGGTCGGTTTTGGCCTTGGCTCCCCAGCGAGCATAGCAATAGTAGGCATCGGTCATATAGCCTGCAGCCACCTTTTCTTTACCCCAGTCTAAGTAGAATTTGGCAGCTAGTTCGTTGGCTAGAGCTTCTTCTTGTAGGTACTCGTTTTCTTTCGCTCCGGCTATGGCGCGATCGTACCAATCTCCAGCCTCATAGTATTTTCCGCAAACGCGATATTTTTCAGCTTCAATTAAGTCCCATTTATGTTGGTGATTCATGGGTGCGTGGCGCGCCCATTGCTGTTGTAATGTCTTTTGGTTCTCCTCAAGTTGTTGCCAGGCTGCTGACTCTGACTCTAAATGGGAGCTGACAGTAGCAATAATGCTCAGACAATGATAGAAATAAAATGCTGGTTCAGAAGCCATTCCAGCTCCAGCGATCGCATATTTCTTTGCCTCAGTGGCATTTTTTAGAGCCGAATTAATATCCGCAAATAGGTAGCAAATTATCAACTTATGGATATAAAAATACCACAAGCCGACCAAATCTGAAGCAGGAATAAGTTGGGATAAAATTTCATTTTCTTCGATAAATTGTCCAGACAAAATACTCTGATTTTCTGCACCATACAATAGGTGTGAAATAGCTTGCAAATGAATTCGACAGTAATTGGCTGAGGTTAACTGACTAAATTTTATCAACTCATTGTAATAAAGACGAGTTTGCTGCTCTAATGATACAAGGGATTGACCGCACAAAAAGTAATTCCAACAGAAACTGTGAACGTTATGTCCGGCATATTCTTGATTTCCCGTTTCTAGTCCACTGGTATAGCCCTCCTGTAGAAGCGGTAGGGTTTTTTGGGTATGAGATGTACGATGAAACAGAAATAATCCCAAAATCGTGAGTACGCTTGATTTAATGATTTTAGCTTCTGGCTCGATCGCGACTTTAAGAGCTAAACGACCAAACTTGACAGCGATATTCACATCTTGCAAAAGATTAGTGCAAACCATTCCATAGGTTGCATAGGCAAAGGCCGATGCTGGAGTATTTCCATATTCAATAGAGAGTTTTACCGCTAAGGAAACGATGAGTGGAAATAACGGAGAACCCGAGATGGAAGCGGCTGATGTCACGCTAGTTGCTAATCGAACAATGGCAATTTTTTCTGGATCTCTCATCTTAGGAATATGAATCAAATCTTCAATGTCTCGCTCGGCGATCGCCTGTTTGATTGCTTCAATGCTTTCTTGAATATCTTTTTCTTTCGGTCTTTCGGGAAAAGTAACATTAAATTCTTGTAATAATTCTAGTCCCAGCTCAATGGCTTCATTGAGCTGACTATGATTAATAAGTGCTTGAATCTTTGTTTGATAAATATTCACTTTGTCCGAGGGATTATCAACCCATTTTATAACCTTTTTGATGAATTTATTCATGGCTTCCCTATCGTTACATAGAGAAGCGAGTTCTGCCCCTAAATCATGGAAGGCTAAAGTCATTACATATTGCTCGCGCCAAGGATTTTCTCCAAGTAATGATAAGCCAATGCTGACGTATTCTCGACCACTTTCATAGGCAGTTGCTGTTCTCGCCTTGCGACTGGCAATGAGATTCAAACGAGCTAATTCATAACGTTCTTGTGGGTCTGCGATTGAATTTTTGCCATGATTTAATTGATTGACTAGCTCAAAAATACGTTCTTCTCGTTCTTCAGGAGCAATTATTCCCTCTAGCCGTTTGCCGATCCGGTAATGAGTCCTTTCTTTTCGGTCGTCAGGAATCAGAGAATAAGCGGCTTGCTGGACGCGATCGTGCAGAAACTTGTAGGCAACCGATATTTCTGATACCTTTACTTTTTCCTCTCCCTCACTTCCTTGGAAAAACTTATAGGTCTCGCCCTTGGGCAGAACCAATCCATCTTGCAGCGCTTTCCATAAAGAACTTGCCACCTCTATCTGCTCGAGTTCCCTGACAATGGCCAAAGCCTCCAAGTCAAATTGGTTGCCAATACAAGCAGCTAACTTCAATACCTCTTGAGTTTCTTCGGGTAGCTTGTGCAACCGAGAAGCCATAAACTCTACTACATCCTCTGTCAGTGCCAACTGCCGCACTTCGGTCAGGTCGCAGTGCCAATAGCCTTTATCCCGGTCAAAAGCAATCAACCCATCTTCGTGCAAGCCCTTGAGAAACTGGGTGGCAAAAAAGGGATTTCCCTTGGTTTTTTGATAGACTAATTCACTTAAAGGCCCAGCCAGCTTCTGGCTACAGCTTAGAGTATCTGCGACCAAGTCATTGAGATCGGCTTGGCTTAAAGGCGCGAGAGTTATGGTATTAATACTCGCTCCCGATTTAACAATTCCTTCTAGAGTTAGCATCAAGGGGTGGGCAGGATAGACCTCATTATCCCGATAGGCTCCTAGCAACAGCAGATAACCCGTCTCACTCTCGCCCATGAGCAGTTGCATCAACTTCAGGGATGCTGAATCTGCCCACTGTAGGTCGTCTAGGAAAATGACTAAGGGATGCTCAGGAGTGGTAAAAACTTGAATAAATTTCTGAAATAATAAGTTGAAACGACTTTGCGCCGCACTACCAGATAACTCGGGAACGGGAGGCTGTTTGCCAATTATTCGCTCTAACTCGGGAATCACCTCAATAATCACTTGCCCATTTTCGCCCAAGGCGGCAAGAATTTTGCTCTGCCACTGGGCTAACTGAGCATCGGATTCTGCTAATAATTGCTCCATCAAATCCCGGAAGGCGATGACTAAAGCGCTAAAGGGAATGTTGCGTTGAAACTGGTCGAATTTTCCTTTGATAAAATAGCCTTGCTCTCGCACGATTGGCTTGTGAATTTCGTTGACAACGGCGGTTTTGCCAATGCCGGAAAACCCAGCTACTAGCATCATTTCAGAATGGGGAGTTGGTAGTCGGGAGTCGGCTGTGGGTGAAGATTGGGCGACTCGTTCGAATGCTGCCAGTAAGGTCT
>DDLS01000038.1 GCA_002340255.1 Cyanobacteria bacterium UBA2566 | reverse complement strand
TACAGCGCAAAGCGCTGTAACCCAAACCATCTAAATCAAAAATAGCATTTTTGATCTCTTCCCAGGTTGGATGTTTAATAAAAGTTGAATGATTTTCGTGTCGCCCAGACAAATCAGTGACATACATTAATTTACCCCCATCAATATAATAGATAAACTATTCCCTACTCTATGACATCAGAGTCGATTGAGAATTTCAGGTAATAAACTTCTGGGAACTTGTGCTAGGGCGCGGTTTTGGGCATCAATGCCTCCCTCATTGTAGAGCGATCGCACGGCTTGCAGTAAATAATTGAGTGCCGTATACGCCATTTGTGGATTATTCTGCCATCTTGTCCACGCTTCGATATGATACTTGAGAGATAATTCGAGGGGTTCAAGGATATCCGATTTATCCTTAGAACCAACTTGATAGGCACTCATCGCCAATTGATATAAAGCCACACCCAGATTATTATAGGTAGCAATGGGATCGAAAGTGAGGTTAAGGGAACCTTCAGATTTAGTATTTTCGAGAGCTTCAATCACCTTTTGATAGGCTCCAATACACTCTCTTAAATGCTCCCGTCTCTGTTCAATGGGTGCATTGGGTTGATTGGCGAAGTGCCAATAGGTTGTTCCCAAATTATTTTGTGTTGCTGTATAGCCACTGGGATTGGTTTCAAGGGTACGATATTGAAGGGCAAGTTGATACGACCAAATCGCTAATTGTAAATAGTCTTTAGAATTGTGATATCGGGATAAATTCCAATACGCAGTCCCTAAGTTATTTTGAATCATCCCATAACTAAGGGCATCGCGATCGGGATGATAATATTTTAGGGCTTCTTGATAAGCCGCGATCGCCTGTTTCAAATTTTTAGCCGCCTCTTGATGTTGCGCCAAATTCCAATAAGCAGTTCCCAGATTATTTTGAGTCGAAGCGTAGTGCTGTGAGTCTTGATCCGACACTCGATCGTAAGATTGATCCACCGGTTTTCCTTGATGGGATAAGGCAGACTGATACGCGGCGATCGCCTTTTGTAACCCTTCTACCGGGTTCTCATGGCGCGATAATTCCCCGTAGGCAATACCCAGATTATTCTGCAACCGAGTATAACCTTGAGGTTGGGATTCAATCTGAGGATGGGATAGTGCTTGTTCATAGGTTTGAATCGCTTGTTTGAGTGCAGCTAACCCCTCTTCCCGGTTCGTCACTTTCCGAGATAAAATCCAGTAGAGATTGCCTAAATCATTGAGTAAGTCTAAACGGGCGATCTCATCCTCCTCTAGCTCTTCTAGAGTCTTCCGTTGCGCGGCGATCGCCTCTTGCACCTCTTCTAGAGTATCCGTTTTGACTACTACAGGACGTGGTGTTTCCCCTCCTCCTGTGCCCAATTTCTGCTCTTCTTCCTCTTGCGGAGGCAGTTCCGCTAACTCTTTTACTTGCTCCTTTAACCCCGCTACCCCTCGGGAATTGGTTGGCAACGGTTCAGCCACAAACTCAAATAACCCCGTATGACAATGCCAAAATCGAGGAACCGACTGTTGAATCGAAAATAACCACGGACGAGGTATCCAGATTAACAGATTCCAATCCCAGGCTAAATCCAGATACCGTTGAGCAATATATTCCAAATTTTGCAAAAAAGACCATTGTTGGGTAGGAGACTTTTGCATCAGACGCTGTACCCCAAAAAATTGGAACCCAGGGGAAAACTCGCGGGGAACATGGGGAGAGAGATCTAAAGGCGAAACCTTCATCCAATCATCTTTGCGTCGTCGAGGAGGAGAGTTAGGACTGAAAGGGAGAGATTTCTGGATTTCTTGATGATTAGCGACATTGTACCAGCGATCGATTTGGTGAACCAAATTCGGATCGTCCGCTTCTAATTCCAGGGTTATCCATCGCGGAATCTCCGAATCTAGCGGAGTTTCATTACATCGACTCTCCATATCCAGTTGATTCACCAAATACTGGCAAAAATTCGGATCGTCACAAACTGCTAAAAACAGTTGACGGCGCAGGTTTAAGCTAAGTGCTTCTTTTAAGTCGCGGTAGGTTTGCCAATTCTTATCTTGCAGCATCATAGGAATTAGGGAATAGGGAATAGAGAATAGGGAATAGGAAATAGAATGCTATATACTTCTATCCTCCAAGGAATGAACCCCAATTCAGGATTTCTTCCCCATTCCCCCATTGCTACTGCTGTTCTGCCTCTACATTAAAGGAAGGAAACGGTGCCGGTGTGCCTTGATAAATCGGTAAAACGCCATTCCATTTCTCAATCATTTTCTCTTGCAGTTCAATTTGCCGCAGTTCTAACGTCATTGAAGTAATGCTAGAAGCTTGAATTTTCGCCACTTCTGCATCTCCTCGCGCTTCGATCTCTTTTTGCTTGGCTTCAGCTTCAGCAACCTCTAACTGCGCTTGAGCGGCGATGAATTTACTCCTAAAGTGTGGATTTTTTATCTAGTAATTCCAAGACTGAAAAAGATTCATAAGGAAAGGCGGCTTTGAGTTCCCGTTGGCGACGTTTTGCGTCAGCAATTTCGCTTTGAATTTGGAGAATAGAAAGGGCAGGGATAAAAACTAAACTCGAACAGTATCCGAATACGCCTAACCAAACTTTAGCCGTATTTGGAGCGCTGACTAAGTTAGCAGAAGTTCCTAATAGCCAAAAACAGAATAGAATTTCAATGCTACCTAAAATAATCCATTTCTTGATGGTGTTCATGTCATAGGGAATAGGAAATAGGGAATGGGTTCAAAACCCATCGGTTAGGTTCTATTCTGGCAAGTTAGACTTACACACCCGGTGATTGTGTAGGAAGATTCACAGGCACTATGGTAAAATTGGAGGGCGGTTTATGAAGCGATCCAATGATTTCACCACAGCTAGAAAACCACTGGAATGAATTTGTATCAGGGCTGGAGGACATAGAGTGGACGACGCAACCAAATCAAGTGGCGAAGTTATCCCAAGATTACTTTCATTTTAGCCCCATTTTACAGCCTTTGTTAGGAGAAAAACGAGCAGATGTAGTCGTCCTTCCCCTCACTGAAGCACAAGTTTTAAGAGTGGTTAAGGTTTGTGTGAAGTATAAAATTCCGATTACTGTTCGCGGTGCGGGAACAGGAAATTATGGTCAATGTGTGCCTCTAGAAGGAGGAGTCGTTTTAGATTTAACTCGAATGAATCAGATTCTGGAGATTAAACCAGGATGGGTGAGAGCGGAACCCGGAGCAAAGTTAGCGCAAATTAATAAGTTAGCTGCTGAAATAGGTTGGGAGTTGCGTTTACTTCCTTCAACCTATCGCACGGCAACCCTAGGGGGGTTTATTGCCGGAGGCAGTGGAGGAATTGGATCTATTTTATACGGATGGTTGGGCGATCGCGGCAATGTCCTAGCTGCCAAAGTGGTTACCCTTGAAGATGAACCGCAAGTGCTGGAATTGCGTGGGGATGACGTGCAACAAGTCAATCATGCCTATGGAACCAATGGCATTATCATTGAGTTAGAAATGCCCTTAGCACCGAGTTATCCGTGGGCTGAAGGTATCGTTGTTTTCTCTGATTTTATGGAAGCAGCACGGTTTAGCCAACAATTAGGAGAAGCAGATGGTTTAATTGCTAAGTTAATTAGTCTTCATGCTTGGCCCATTCCTTCCTATTTTACTGCCCTAAAATCTTATTTACCCGATCGCAAGCACGCAGTTCTAATCATTTTTGATTACTCTAGTTTAGTGGGTGTACAAGCATTAGCGCAAGAGTTTCAAGGAGAAATCACTTATATTTCTTCAACAGCAGAAAAATCCCTGAACTTGGGTGAGTTTACCTGGAATCATACTACCCTTCATGCTCGCACGGCTAACCCAAATTTAACTTATTTGCAAAGCCGCTTTCCCTCCGATCCGAAATTGGAATTAGTGCAACAGTTTTATGAGCATTATGGCGAAGAAGTGATAATGCATTTAGAAATTGTCCGTTTCCAAGGACAAGTTGCTCCCTGCGGCTTAGAGGTTGTGAAGTTTACAAGCGAGGAACGGTTGCAGGAAATTATGGACGATCGCGAAAATCATGGGGTTTCCATCTTTAATCCCCATACCTACGTTTTAGAAGATGGAGGCAGTCGGACGATTAATCCACTTCAAGTCAATTTCAAAAAGAAAGTCGATCCTTATGGTTTATTGAATCCCGGCAAAATGCGTGGCTGGTTGGATCAAATGAATTATAGTGCTTCGCGCTAGGCACACTAGCAATAGGCAATAGCTGGTATGGCTTAGGGTCTAAGGCTTCACCCTGTACTTCATATCAGCATAGCTCACTCGCTAGATTGAGTCTGTTGTTCACTCCCCCTATCTCCCCATATCCCTCTCTCCTCATCACAAGGCAAAGCCCTCTAAAGGGTAAGATTTTCTATAGGGGCCATTTGAAATGTATGGTGACTTCATGAAAGCTTTAAACGCCGCTTCAAAGGCTATAACCTTGACCAAATAAGGCTTTTAGATAATTTTAAGCCCATAGGAGTTGCAATAGTCTTTATATTACCTTCATGAAACCCGGCTAACACCTCGGTGGAAGTTCTGTCATTTTTTCCATAACTGACTCTTTTTGTTCTTTATTCTTAGAAAATCTTAGGAAATAGACTCAACAGAATTGAGTGTAAGCCCTGATGTGCTAACGGTTTTGAGGGGTTATATTAATCATAAGCTAGAAAAAAAACAACTAGCTACCACCATTTTCAGAGCATTCAAGGAGCAATCAAAATGAGTAATATTAGTATAAAAACTTTATTTACAGCTACTGCAGTGACCCTCTCAACAGCTTTTATCGCGACTCAACCGGTACAAGCCTTCGGTTTCACCCCGTCAAGCGGTTTCACCACGTTAACCAGTGACTGGAATATAGTGCAGGACTCCTTTGAGGATGGAACGGGTGGTGGTATTGTTGGCACGAACAGCAATTTTGAAATGTTTGGTATGGCGGCCAAAGTTGAAAACGGCCAAGCCTATTTTGCGTTCAATGGCAACCTGGGACTCGAAAAGAGTGGTGGTATTGGACAAGGGGACTTATTCTTTAACTTCACAGGTAAGAGCTTCAAAGATGCGAGTGCTGCTGAGAAGTTGTTGGGCGTTCATTTTGCCTCGAATGACGCTGGCAATGGCTCTCTAGCCTATGGTCTCTATGAAAATGTGAGCGCTAAAAGCGTAACGAAATGGAACAGTGGTCACAGCGGATTTCAAAGCTATCGGAATTCTGTCGCCAACAAGGGTGGAAGCGTAGATTTTGGAGATTTAACGACTGCGGAAGCTCAGGAATATCTGACGGCTTTTGATGGTGGACATGAAGATGGTAACCACAGCATTCAAAATGTGATTAAAACTGGAGATAAAGTTGCTAATGACGGCTTTGCCTTCTTGAGCGACGCTGAACTTGCTGGTCTTGACTTTGGCTCGAATCACGTAGCAAAAGCACAGACATTTGGATTTAAGTTCGATGCCAGCAAGTTACCGACCGGAAAAGCTTTACTGACTTTAATGCACGAGTGTATCAACGATGGTATGGCGATGGCAGTTGAGTTTGAAGAGGAGCCTACTGTTGGTGTTCCCGAACCGACTAGCATCCTCACTTTAGGTCTGATGGGTTTGGGATTAGCGGGTGGTCAACTGCGCAAGAAAAATTCATAGATGATATGACATCGGGTTAAGCATCAGTCGCTGCAACCGTTACAGAAGCAATCTTGACCAGCGTTAAGATTGCTTTTTTATCAGAAAAATGTGTTGAAAACCCCGTCCTTTTAGGACGGCTTTTCTTGCTTTCTAATCTATCGGATTCTCCTATTTTACAATATTTGTGATATAATGTAAGAAAGAGTGGGTTACGGCCA
>DDLS01000015.1 GCA_002340255.1 Cyanobacteria bacterium UBA2566 | reverse complement strand
TCGAGTCCTTGAAAGAAGGCTACGGGACAGGAGAGTTGTTTGGTAAAATGAATGGGCGATCGCTCAACATAAACATCTTTACGTTCTGGATACGGCCCAATCAATCCATCTAAATAGCGCGATTCAAACTTATGGGTATCCCTGGCTAACGCTTCTAAATCGCTGACTCCATAGTAACTCGCTCCTGCCTTAAACGTATCTCGGAATGTCAGAGCGCATAACGTTGTATAGCCTCCCGCACTTCCTCCAGAAATAGCTAACCGATTTTTGTCTACCTTACCCTGCTTGGCCAGATATTTCGCACCATTGGCGCAATCATCCACATCTACAATACCCCAGGATCGATCTAGTCTCTAGTTCAGGCGATCGCCCCTATCTTCACTCTTTTCATCTTCAGCATCTGAAGGCAAGGCTAACTTGACATTGATATCAATGGAGATGGTATGTTGTTCAACCCCTAAATTGACAATCTTGACCAATGGCTCAATAGGTACAGAAGAATTCGTCTTAGATTTTACAGCAGATTCAGAATGCCTTTTGTATCCCGCATCCTCGAGTAAGTTATCAATAGTTCTCCAGTTCTCGATTTTCTGGCTCGGTACATCCGGAAGTTGTTTGAGGTATGGATATAAAGTTTTACAAACATAGACTTCGACTCCCTTGCTACTGAGAACCAGTTTCTTGGCTATCTCCCTGGGACTACAACCACAGAGCAACCCCCGCAAATACAGCTTTTCCCGTTCAGTCAATCCCTTTCTAGCACGAGGTAAACATTGCCGTTTTGCTTCTGCCAAATCTCGGTACAGCCGTTCGAGATCCCAACGATCTGCTGCCTCAGAAAATATCTCATCGGTAGACATGGCCAGGGGTTTAGGTATCTTGATAGTGTAATCCTAACCAAAAATTACAGTCTTGGTTAGTCGTTGAATAGTTGTGACTAGCTTAACATAGGTAGTGGCGACCAGTCTATCTTCAGTCTAAGTGAATTGGTAAATCACAATCACCATAACAACTACAAGCCAGTCAGTCCTTCTCTGTAACTTTTTGTAAAGTGGATCAAACTATAACATATAAATCTAACTAATCTATATGGCAAATAAATTCCGGGTTGTATATGAATGGCTACAGCGGTTAGTAGGCGGCAATGTATCTTCTCAAGAACCTTCTCAGAGATCGCAAGTAAAAAAATTTGATATTGTAAATGTTACACAACACACACCGCCTGTACAACCCACACGAACGAGTAGAACAGGCAAATTTGCCAACATCACTCAAACTCGACCCAAAAAATGTCCTCTGTGTCATACCTCCACATCAGGGAATATTACAAAGTTAGATAACGGTTCATGGAAATGTAAAGCATGTGGTCACACATGGAGAGGTTAGAGATGAAGACCCAATTTTCAATTACTAAAATTACCGATCTTGAAGACAACCCATTTGATCGACAACAACGAATTTCTGGATGGGATCAACAAAAACTTAAAGATGCTCATGTTTTGGTTGTCGGTGCAGGAGCTATTGGTAATGAAACCCTTAAAAACCTGGCTCTTTTAGGAGTGGGAAATATCTACATTGCAGATTTTGATACGATATCGACTTCTAATTTGAGTCGGACTGTATTATTTCGTAAAGCCGACAAAGGGAAATTAAAAGCAGAAGTTGCCGCGATGCGAACTAAGGAATTGGCATTGGCAGAAGATGTAAATATTCACTATTTTCATGGAGATATTGTCTGGGAACTAGGAACAGGAGTTTTCCGATCCATGAATTTAGTCCTAGGTTGCTTAGATAATGTAGAGACAAGATTAGCAGTCAATAAACAGTGTTGGCTGGCAAATACTCCTTGGATTGATGCAGGAATATACGAACTAGCAGGTCATGTTGCCGTTTATATTCCGCCAGAACCACCATGTTATCAATGTGGAGTAACCAAAGAACAGCTAAGAGCCGCACGAATACGATACTCCTGTGACGACTTTAAACGCACGGTTCTGGAAGAAGGCAAAATGCCTACGGTACAAGTAACATCATCTATCGTTTCTGCAATCCAAGTTCAGGAAGCGGTGAAATTATTGTGCGATCAAAAAGTTGAAAGTGGCAAAAGAATATATTTTCAAGGGAGGGTCAATGATTTTGATATTTTAACTTTGAACAAAAATGAAAATTGTTATGGACACGCAACTTACCCAGAAATCATTTCACTCCCATTAAGTCATTCCGTATCATTACGGGAATTTCTGGAGTTCATATCACAAGACAACTGGTCAGGTGCAGATGCTACTCTTGATTTTCGCTCAGATCGCACGTTTGTTCAGTCTGTCTCCTGTAAATCATGTGGTGTCGAAATTCCGTTGAACAAACCCAGTTTTCGTATCTTTGATACGGAAACTATCTGTCGTAACTGTATCCAAAACGGAGTTGATAAAAATGATGTTAGTAGAAATGAGCAGGTATCCTCCAAACAGAGCATATCGGAGTTTAGCCTATCTCATACCCCCAACGACTTGTTGAATATGAGTCTTTGGCAACTCGGTGTACCTCACCGTCATGTAGTTGCAGTATATGACCGAGACCACAACTACAAATATTATGAATTATCTTTGGATAATCCATTTACTGAAGTTTGATTGACATAGGAACAAAAAAAATGGCAGATGTTAACGTTAATTTCGTTCATCCGACAGACGGTAGAACCGTGACTGTGAACTTAGACGACACTATTACGGCACAAGAGGCAGTTGCGGAATTAATTGCAGCTAATTTTATAAACCCAGATCCTCAAGGTTACAAATTATCCTTTAAAGGTGGCAACGACATTCCTCCCGATCAAACCTTCCATGATGCAGGTGTGGAAGAACCCAACAAAAACACACTCCGTCTTATTCAAGCTACTGATGCAGGAATTTAATATTAGGAGATAAACATGGCTACACCTCAAGAAATTCGACTGATTCGTTTGAAAAATGACCACAGTGAAATGGTTAATCTTAGAGGCAATATCATCCAGTGGAAGCCTATCAAGGGCGATCCTCCTTATATTGAAGCCTATGAACTCACTGTAAAAGTCAAGACCATTATTAATTCAATGCCAAGCTACCGCGATGAACATATCATTTCTCTAGAGCTATCAGAGGCTTACCCGAATAGTCCTCCATTAATCAACATGAAAACAACTCCCCCTCCTTACCACCCTAACTGGTATAGTAATGGCAACTGGTGCTATGGATCTTGGGATGTTTCTGAAAGCTTAGGAAATCATGTGATTCGCATGATCCGAACTTTGCAGTTTGATTTAGATATAACCAACCCTGATAGTCCGGCTAATAGTGACGCAAAAGATTGGTTCGTGCGGAAGAGAAGCAGCAATCTATTTCCTTGTGATTCTACAACTCTTCCCGATCCAACCAAGTCTAAATTTACAGTACAGCCTAAGAGCAAGAAAAAGTTTCAGATTGAATAAGCTCTTTAATTTACCCCTCTTTACCATCATAATTTAGAGGGGTAATATCTAAATTTCGCATTTTTTAGAGGAGAGATAATATGAGGACCAATCTTATACCGAGTGTAGAAGTTCCTGCGGTCAAGTTTATATCATACAATCAAAAACTTTATATTCAGATGAACATAAAAAGTTTGATACAAATACAAGATAATCTCTTAATAAAATCTTTGCGTATTTATCGTTTGCGTATTCATCAAGGTTTTTGGTTTTCTACTAATATAGATTTTGATCCTAAAAACACTAATCAAGAAATATCAGAAAACACAATACCTATTGAAGATATTTTTGATTATACACTTCACCGAAGTTTTGTCCCCGAAATAAAATTGATAGGAGATTCCCCAATTATTTTTCATCCCCATTTTACACTGGGGAAGTTTGGTTTGGGTAAACATGGGCAGTGGAGAGATTATTATGAGGGAACTTTTCCAGAACAAGATCTGGGAAGCTATATCTTACGGGTAGCCCGCTCCCTTCAATATGAAGAGGGTTATGTACAACCAGATTCCCCAAGAGTTGTTAATGAGGAAGCGGCAAAATGGTACAAGCAAAATAAAAGACAATTGTGCCCTACCGATCATATTCAATTTCCCAGTAGCAAGACATTTCAGATAACATCTACCAAAAATTTTAATGTTCAAAACCAGCATAAATTTCAAGTCACATCAAGCCCCCAGGTGACAAGAAAAGTCAAGTTTGAGATCCAAGACTCCAAGCCTCCTTACTCTCCGACTGAAAGAAAAAAGTATGATATGCCCCATGTGAATAGCTTGAAATCTGATGTCAGAAAAAACAGAGCAGACTACTCTCATGATTACATCTGCTATTTAGAAATGAGAGCCTTTGATCAGATCCAAAGATATATTAGTTGGGGAAATAAAACCTTGTTTAACAAGGTTGAACAAGGTGGTATCCTTTTGGGTCATACTTTTCGAGATTCTGATGTGAATTTGACCTATGCAATCATCGAACAAGCCATTCCAGGTAGGCTGGCAAAAGCTAGTCCTGCTTATCTAGAATTTACCCATGAAACCTGGAAAGAAATGCTTGACGATGTGGATCGGCTGGATACAGACTTACAGGTTATTGGTTGGTATCATACCCATCCAAATAATCTAGATGTTTTTATGTCAGGTACAGATCGTGCAACTCAGAAACGCATGTTTGGTAATGATTGGTAGTTTGCCATTGTTCTAAATCCACACAAACAGATATGGCACGTATTCTACGGCGCTGACTCTCGCGAATGTAGAGGTTATGTAATAAAGAGTAATGCACTACTACCTGCTTCAAATGAAGAATGAGTTGGACTTAAATATATGAGTGTGTATCGCCATACAGTGGATCGGAGCAGTCATAGGGAATTTCTCGGTGAAGGACGCAAAGATCCATATACACAGGATCAAATCAAAGCAGGCGATGAGATTGTTTTCTGTGCTGGATGCAAGTCAGCATTTCTATACAGTAGTTGGGAGGCCATGGGAGGCCGGCATTGCAACCAAACTGAAACCCTTGCTGAGTTCCCTGATGCTCCTCGATTGGGTAACGTTAAAAAGCTACAGAAAAAAAATACAATTCTCACTGTTTTTTGCTATTTACTTGTGTTAGCAATAGCTGTACTAGGATACTTTATCTACCAGCAAAGGAAACGTATTAAGGACTTCCAATCACGCAATCTCGATCAAGGAATACAAATTTCTTCTATGGAGGACACGCAAGATAAAGTGAATCAAAAAATTGTTGATATAAGCAACAAAATAGACCTCACTTTAGATGATTGTTATGATGAATCAATAACACCTATAAACCTTGAAGAAAAAGTTTTTTCTTTAGAAGAAAAGCTAGATTGCTTTGTAACAGAACGTCAAAATTTAGAAACCGAAAAAAATAATTATAAAAATCAGAGAGATGCCTATAAAAATGAAAGAGATACTTACAAAAATCAGAGGGATAATTATAGAAATGAAAGGGACACTTACAAAAATGCCCTTAATGCTTATCCATATTCTCTATCATCTGGTTCTGAAGTCAGTTACCAAGGGTATCTGAGTACAAACAACCAGGAAACTAATCCCATTTTATATAGGCTTTATATTCCTCAACAAAGCCGATTTGATATTGATCTCAAAGATATGGAGGCAGATGGAGATTTTGAGATTATTGATTCACAAGGAAACACTATTGACAATTCAAGAAGCACAAGTTCAGGTTCAGATCGATTAAGAAATTTTTCTTTACAATCGGGTATTTATAGTATAAAAGTATGGAATCATAGCTCAAGAAAATCTACCCAATTTACTTTGAGAATACGCAGAATATAGATCACTTAAACCGATCTATAGATGGGTAGGGATCAATTTGTTGATGATATAGAGTATCCACCCATTTCCTGATGCAAAGCGGCGAGTTCATCAAGAGCTTGGTGACTTTTCAAAAGACTCTTACGTTTGCACTCATTTTCTGCATAAGCTGCTAGTTTCTGTGCTGTTTCCGCAGTCAGACGAATATCTTTCTCGCTAGGCTGGATAGCTTCTTTCATGCAACTACACCTCTAAGAGTTCGGCTAAAATTTCAGCAGTCAACCCATTGGCAGCCGCTTCTTCTCGCATTTGTTTTACTAGGTCATTAAACGAGTTAGGATTTTGTTGTTGCTGGGGTTCGGCTGCTCGATAAGCTTGGGCGAGTTCAGCCTCAACTTGAATGGTAATGGTTTCCATAGGGTGGGTTTCCTGCGATCGCCTATTTCTAGGATAATCGGTTTGCTCAATTTTGGTTCAGTGTCTATAATCCACAAGAGGTGACCAGTCTATCTTCGCTCAGAATTCGGGATATGAAGATTTATTAAGATATAGCAACAATGGCTACAACTTAGAAAATACAGGAGACTATGCGCATTATCCCCAGGTCTTGCACTGTGATGCACAAGTCATGCAATCCCCATCTACTAGCCGTGATTGTCTTTCCATAACCATAAAAGATTATGGCATTATTTACAAAAACACCTAAAAAAACGCCGTCCTATTGGTTTGTATGAAGGTGAATTTCTTGTACCTGATGATTTTAATGATCCCCTCCCTGAAGAAATAGAGACTTCGTTTTCTGGTCTTTTCCGTGCTAGTCCTAATAAGAGCAAATCTGCTACAATTTGATTAACTGACCAAATCAATTCAGGTAATTTACCATGAACTTACAACAATTAAAACAATACCGCTCTAATATTATCAAATTAGCTGAACAATATCACTCTACTAACATTAGAGTGTTTGGTTCAGTTGCTAAAGGTGAAAACACCGAAAATAGTGACATTGATTTTCTGATTGATCCCAATCCAGAACAAGATTTATTTGATGTTATTCGCTTGCGAAGGGCATTACAAGAACTGCTGAACTGTGATGTTGATATTGTGCATAGCACAGCCTTACATCATACTATTAAACAGGAAGTTTTATCATCCGCAATTCCCCTATGAATAAGAAACCTAAATCTCCCCTATTCTTTCTTTATCATATTAAAGAATCTATTGAAGCGATAGCGATTCATATTCAACAGGGAAAACAAAGTTTTTTAACGAATCGAACAGTACAAATGGCTGTTATCCGTGAACTAGAAATTATTGGTGAAGCAGCCAATAAACTCCCTGATGAATTAAAAAATCAGTATCCTTCAGTACCTTGGCGGGATATTACAGACTTTAGAAATATTCTCGCTCATCATTATTGGGCAATTGATTTAGAAACCGTCTGGAATATTATCCATAATCCTGATAAATTACCTGACTTAAAAACTCAAGTAGAAACTTGTATTCACGAGTTAGAAAATCGAATTTCTGAATAGCTACTGTTTTGACTTGCTATATCAAGTCCGGTTAAACAGTTGTCATTGCGACTGAAGGGAAGCAATCGCCAAGATTACCGAGATAGAAGAGATTGCTTCACTCCACTGCGTTCCGTTCGCAATGACATAGTGTAACTGATTATTCGGATTTGATATTAGAATTAAATATTAATTCATTATTCGATTCTTCTTTTGAGGAGGTAATTAGACAAGCTGTTTTATAGCTCAAGGACTCGTCATCCCAGAGCCACTCAATTATTTTGCGATTGCCTGATTTTTGGTCACTTTCAGTCAAAGTGCGTTTCCTCTTGACACTTACCCCTTTTCTGTCACTCTTGGAACTTCTAACGAATTTCCGTCATTACAGCCCGCGAGCGCTAACGAAGGAATCAGGGTTTCACGCCCCTTTATCCAAGAGTGACAGAAGAGGGATAC
>DDLS01000170.1 GCA_002340255.1 Cyanobacteria bacterium UBA2566 | reverse complement strand
ATAGCGCACCCAGTCAATCTACAGGAGGAGCATCTCGTCAGGGCTTTACACCTCCTTCAGATAATAGCGCTCCAAGCCAAGCAGCAGGGGGAGCATCAAGAGGTAGTTTTATTCCTCCTTCAGATAATAGTTCTCCAAGCCAAGCAGCAGGGGGAGCAGCTCGCAGTGAGCAAAACTATCTTGAACAATCAGCTATGGTGGCTGTATTACCAGAGAATTTCTACGGTACGACTCTATCAAGCCATCCTATGATTTTGGTTTATGTGCCTGAGTCTCCAGGAGGAGAAGGAATCTTTTCTCTCAAAGATGAGGACAAAACTCTTCTGTATACTACGTCAATTCCGGTCTCTGGAAAAGGTGGAATTCTTGCCATTCAGCTTCCTGAAGATGCGCCTGAATTGGAAGTGGGTAAACTCTATCAATGGTATTTTGCCCTTAAGTTGGACCAAGGATTATCTCCCAACACGCCGTTTGTTGATGGTTTGGTGAAAAGAATTGCGCCAAGTTCTGAGTTGGCGCGATCGCTCGAAGGCAAAACCCGTTTACAGCAGTCCTCAATCCTAGCAGAGAATGGAGTCTGGTATGACTGTGCTGCGATCCTCGCAGCCTTACAAGTTGTTGATCCCACTAATTCTGAATTGGTGGCAGAATGGACAGAGTTGTTAGACTCAGTGAACTTATCAAAACTAACTAAAGCCTCTCTGATTCCAACAGCTTACTAAATCTAAATGCCCAGATTCAGGAGTTACAGTAAGAAGATCGCGCCAGATCCGAATACTCCTAAACCCTGAATAAAGAACAAGACTCAAGCAACACTTTGAGAGATATCTTCTTGTCTATAACACCACAATTAAAGACTTACAGCAGCAAGAAAAAAAGCGAATTAGTTGGCAATTATAAGGAGAAATCCTCATAGGAAAGTGCCGACTAGAAGAAGCACTGCCAAACAAATCAGTGAGGGTCGGGTAACCTTTGCTTAATTAATAATGAATTGAACTATGTTGCCAAGATTCCAAGCATCAATCAGACCTTACCTTTGCCTGATCATCATTGCTTCTAGTGTATCGGGGAGTGCGATCGCGATTAATCTCTTAGGCATGTTCAATCTGTTGGAATGGGGCATACGGGATCTATTTTTTCGCTTGCGGCCCCAGGAATCTATGGAGGAGACCATTGTTATTGTCACTATTGATGAAGAAGATATTAAATTTGCAGGCAACTGGCCGATTCCCGATCGCCTCTTAGCCCGAGCCATCCAACAAATTAGCGCCCAGAAACCGGCGATGATTGGGCTGGATATCTATCGCAATATTCCCGAAGAACCAGGACATGCGGAACTCGAAGAGGTCTTTGGTAGCACCCTCAATCTCATCGGAGTGGAAAAAATTATTGGAGATCGCGTCGAACCCCCTCCGATTTTACAAGCCCTAGATCGAGTGGCCCTTGCCGATCTGACGTTAGATGGAGATGGCAACATCCGCCGTGCGCTACTCTCTACAACTGATAACCAAGAAGAAGGCGCAATTAAAGATGGGTTGGCAGCCAATATTGCGATCCAATATCTGGAACAACGGGACATTACCTTAAAAATGCTTGATCCAGAACAGCTCAAATTCCAACTTGGTTTTGCCATCTTTACTCCCCTACAGCATCGAGAGGCAGGCTATTCCAAAAAAGCCCTCGGTGGCTATCAAATTTTACTCAATTGGCGAGGTCCAACAACCATGTTTCCGACGATTGCCTTGCGAGATGTAGTCCAAGGTCAGATGGCACCTGACTTAATGCACGATCGCATTGTTCTCATTGGGTCAACCGCTCCAAGTACCAATGATTTCTTTGCTACGCCCTATAGTACCAGTTGGTTAGAAACCAAAGAACTGACTCCAGGCGTGGTGGTTCATGCCAATATTATCAGTCAAATTATTCGCAGTGCCTTAGAGGGTCGTCCCTCGATCGAGGGATGGACAGGGAGTATGCAAGCACTTTGGATCGGACTTTGGGCCTCGTTGGGAAGTGCGGGACTCTGGTTGGCGATCGTTTGGGGTGAGCAGAAAAACCGGACTCTTCCTGGAGGGAATGTGTTGTGGAGCGTCATTCTGTGGAGTACAGGGTTGTTGGCTGGGGCCTATGGAGCCTTCTTGCTCGGCATCCTGATTCCGGTGATGCCTCCCCTGGCCGCTTTTGTACTTAGTGCAATTATAACGACGAATACTTATAAGCAGCAAAAACTGGCGATCACTAATCAACAACTCTTCATTGCCAACCAACATCTCTCCGACTACTCGAAAAACTTAGAAGCCAAAGTAGAGAAGCGCACTCAACAATTAGTACAGGCCAAAGAAGCGGCTGATGTTGCCAATCAAGCCAAAAGTGAATTCCTCGCCAACATGAGTCACGAATTGCGAACTCCCCTCAATGGCATCTTGGGGTATGCCCAAATTCTCAAGCGCTCTGCGACTATCCACTCTTTCGATAAAAAAAGTGTCTCTGTCATTCAACAAAGTGGAGAACACTTACTCAAGTTAATTAATGATATTCTTGACCTTTCCAAAATTGAGGCTCGAAAACTCGACCTATTCCCCGAACCGGTTCATTTTTCCACCCTACTCTTCGGGGTTACCGAAATTTGCCGGATCAAAGCCTCAGAAAAGGATTTACCGTTTACATGGAATTTCTCCAAAGATCTCCCGGAAGAAGTGGTGGTTGATGAAAAGCGATTGCGCCAAGTTTTGCTCAATCTCCTCAATAATGCCATTAAGTTTACCGATCGCGGCTCTGTTACCCTGTCCGTCCAGAAGAAAGCGGGAAGCAACACTCAAAATAACAGTCAATCCGAGTCAACAGCAACTATCCGCTTTGAAGTGATCGATACGGGTGCAGGAATGACCTCCGAACAAATGGAAAAGATTTTCCAACCCTTTGAGCAAGTTGGAGAAGCGAAACGACAGGCAAAAGGAACCGGACTGGGATTGGCGATTTCTCAACAATTAGTAGAGATGATGGGGTCTCAATTGCAAGTCCTATCGGTATACGGGCAAGGAAGTACATTCTGCTTTGACCTAGATCTGCTTTTAGGAGAAGGAGAAGGAGATGTACTCACGCCAAAAACCTCGGCTGACCACATTACCGGCTATTCTAATCACCAGCCCGTGAGTATTCTGGTTGTTGACGATCGCTTGGATAATTTGGATATTTTTACTAAATTGCTTGAACCTTTGGGCTTTAAGATCTTTGCGGCTCAACAGGGTGACATAGCTCTAAGACAAGCCAGTGAGCTACATCCTGATGTGATGATTGTTGACTTAATGATGCCGATTCTGGATGGATGGACGGTAATTTCCCAGTTGCGCCAAAACCCAGAGTTTCAAGAGATGATCGTGATTGCTACTTCAGCTAATGTGTATGAGCAAAATCGCGATCGCGCCATAAAACTCGGCAGTAATGATTTTCTGCCCCAACCGATTCAATTGCCCCAGTTATTGGAACAATTACAGCATCATTTGCAACTGGAGTGGGTGTATCAAGGGGCAACAGATGGAGAAGACTCTAAAAATGAAGAAATGATCTTTCCTGCTTCAGAGGAGTTAGAAGCAATCTTGAAAGCAGCAAGGATTGGTGATATTGAAGTAGTAGAACAAGAAGCCAAGAATTTAATCGAACTACACCCCACATACAAGGTATTTGCCAAAAAAGTTTTGACTCTCGCTGAGGAGTTTAATGATTTGGCGATCGTAAAACTAATTAAGTCGAGCAAGGAGGAAAGTAATGAATCATGAAGGGAATAGGGAATGGGCAATGACCATTCAGGGATTGGTGGTATAGCACTTTGCGCCCATGTCCTGACAAACCGGTAGGGGCGAACAGCCGTTCACCTCTACATGCCCTATTCATCCAAATGTAATGCCTAAGCTCTCAGCCGTACTACGGCGTGTAAAGGGGTTCCAAGTGCCTAATTCTTGAGCTTGCCGTCCACGCAGAAGGCTCTGAGCTTTTTCAGTTAAACCTTTGACCTGACTAAAGTCGGCTCCGGCAATATTCTGGACTTGGTCAAAACTGGCTCCCGTGAGATCGGCGCAGCGAAAGTCTACCCCTTGCAATTCTGTATTATTCAAGAGAGCGTTACGTAAATTAGCGCCGGTTAAAAAGGCTTTTTGTAAATTGGCTCCACTCAAGGCGGCATCTTCTAAATTGGCTTCAGTTAGGTCTGTTCCACTCAAATAAGCACCGCGCAAATTAGCGCCCTGTAGATCGGCTCCTCGAAGATTAGCTGTATTCAAAAATACTCCAGCTAAACTAGCTTTCGGTCCGACTGCTCCTGATTTCTGATAGTTAAAACTTTCTGGCCAAAGGGTTCCACTGTCATAGAGGGACAGTTTTAGTCTAGTCTCCTCTAAAACTGCTGCGGTTAAATTGGCACTTTGCAGTTGGGATCGATTTAAGTACGCCCCTTTGAGGTTCGCCCCCTGTAAGTTGGCTCCTCGTAGATCTGCCCCTCGTAGATCCGCCCTTTCTAGGTTGACTCCACTCAAGGAAGCTCTACTCAGGTTTGTACCAATCAAGTTAGCGGTGGCTAAATTGGCTTGATTTAAGTCTATGCCGGATAAATCCATTTGCATAGCGTCTATTCCGGGTCGATCTGCTCCGGGATGCAGTCCGAGTTGCTCTGGAGTGCGATCGCCATTTTCTGTATACACCATGTTTAACGAACGAATATGAACCAATTTGATTTATCCTAAAATTTTAGGGCACATGACTTAGAGTTTTGTTAACTTTTCTTAATTAAAAACCACATCTGCCGATTGATCTGACAACAGAAGGTTTGACTATTCATGTTACTTCAGCATCCTATGACGATGATGGGCTTCTTTCGCAAAAGTGAAGGAGTTTGGTATTCGGAGCGCACTGTCCATCATTTTGACTCTACGATTAATGAGTCTGGACTTTCTAATCTTATTGTCCAAGTTTTTGGCCCCAATGATCCTAAAGTGGTAGAGCTTTGTGAGATCAATAAGACCGATCCGGCTACAGCGTCTGGGGGAGCAAGTTTTATGTGGCAAGACAACTTAGATACTGACCAAGAACCTAACCCCAATTATGCTGCAGTTTTGGTGGATATTCCTAATTCAGATAATCCTCGCCAAGGCTATTTTTTGCGAAATCGAGGTTATGTTGAGGGCATCCCGGTGATTGGACGATACCATTTTGCGACGGATGGGGTATTAACCATTGAGACGGAGTATGAGCGCAATCAAGGACAAGAAAGGGCTTGGTTTATTACGGATAATTTCCGCGTGCGTGTGAGTACTGTGAAAATGCTCAATGGGGTCAATTTAATGAGTTATGCCTCAGAACGCCGGTGTGTCCTTCCAAAGCAGTTGGAAGAGATGGACAAGAAATATCAAGCGATTGTCTAGCATAGTAGGGGCGAAAAATTCTTCGCCCCTACTGGTTTAAAAGCTATGACTGCGCCACCGGTTGAGGTGATATTCACCGATCGCCGAAACTTGTTGCAAGCGATGCACTTTTTCTTCTAAGGATTGGATCGTTTCCTGCTGGAGATGCAATTGCGATCGTAATTGAGTTTCCTTTGCATGGGGCGTTTTCATACTTTGTAATTGTGTCTGTAAACTGTCAACAACTTGGTACTGCTGTTGCAATTTATACTCCAAAGCTTCATACTCTTGGTCAGAGATAGACTGATTCTGACTCTGATGGTCTTGCTGTTGTTGAGCTTCTAATAACTGGGCTTGAATCGCTTCGTAATGCTCTTTGGGGACAGTGGTATTTTTCAGGACATCATGGGTTTGCTGAAGCTGATTAACTTGAGCTTGTAACTGAGCAATCGTTTGTCCTTGTTCAGTTATTTTTTGCTGCCAAGCGGCGATCGCTTCTTGATTTTCCTCTTCACTACTGCTTTGATGAGTCTCATAGGTTTGCTGAAGCTGTTTCACTTGGGCTTGCAACTCAGAAATCTGGTATTCTTTTTTAGCAATAGTTTGCTTGAGTACTGACTCCGTAGATTCGTGTTTCTGGTAAGCCGTCAGTTTTTCCTGTAGCGTCGCAATGTTTTGCTCTTTTTCTGCCAAAGCTTGGTTCAGTTCAGCAACTTCGGCTGAAGTGGGAGACGCTTCTGCTGATGAAACTTGACTAACTGCAATATTTTTCAGTGCCGGAAACTTGGATTCGTTTTTTGAACCATTGGCATCCCCTGATTTAGTCTCAAAGTCTAAAGTTAGAATCGTATTCGTCAGCTCACTTTTAATGCTGATATACCCCCTAGAAAGCCGCTCTACCAATTCCGAACGGGATAGTTTCGTGGTTTTAGCCATCTCGCTCAGTAGCTCTTTTCCAGTGGGGGTAATAGAAATTCCTAACTTCATTTTTGACTCTGAATATTGGGTACGATTGTTTGATGTATCTTTAGCCATTTTAGCAAATTTTGGATTAAGGTTGATTTTTTGTTACACTCGTTTATCCTTCATCATTTTCAAGAGGTTTACAGTCCTAGATTTTCGGTGGGTACTTCTTGGGCAAAACTGGTTATCTTTTCAAATTCCAAGGCTCCCTCTGTTGACCCCCAAATCTGCTGATGGGTCTTCACATCCATCCCCCGATCCAGGCTTTTCCAAGTAGTTTCTGTCAGTTCTACTTCACTAACCAAGTAAGTTTGGTGTCCCTTGCGATGAATGAGACATTTATTTCCAGGTTCTACCGATCCCCGATAGCAATTTCCATCCCATTGGAAAACCATGGAGCAGTTATAGCGCCGTTGGATGACTTGGGGGGTAATGGTCTGGAGAATGCTTAATTCTCGTGCTGAACCCGCATAAAGGATGGAGTCTTGTAAACTATAGTTTTCGATATAGATGCGATCGCCTCGATCGACTAACCGATGTACGCCTTGACGGTATGGACTCCAGAGATCGTAGTCATAGACTTGCTCTGAATAAAACCCAATGCCTTGAAAAAATTCCCAGGGCAGGGGTCGCCACAAGACATGAATATGCGCATATAATGTGGGGTGGTTATAGGCTTGCTGATGATTGCTAAAATCTCCAGCTAACCAATGAGCGAATCTAATCAGTTCCTGAGAAGAGGATACAGATACACTAGAGGTCATGGAACAGTTTTCTATTCTAGGGGTTTGAGACAATTAGCCAGGGACGGAAATTGCAATTGGCTAGGGGTGTACCTGGCAATTGATGACCATAACAAGTTTTTTACGATCCCCAAATTATATCTTAAATTGTGGTTTTTATCTATATGGGGATCGCGGATAAATTGACGGTTTGCCCAACAGTCTCAAGCTTTAGGAGGATAGAGACCGGATTTCAGAAGAAAAAGAAGCGGTGGTTACGCCTTGGCCATCACGGGTTTTAATCTGGGAAACCCGAAAGCGTAAATTAGGGGTAGCAAACCAAATCCGCTCTTCGGCTGCTGCCCGATCGTATTCAGTGATTAAGGTAAAGATGCCTTCATTATTGAGAGAATAGTGACCGATCGCCGGAATGGTTTCGGCATAACCGCGATCGCGTAGGAGTTTGCCGTTCTGGGGAGACTCAGAGTCAGGAATGGGGACTAAAATACACGATCCCTTGAGTTCCTGTTCTTCTTCTTCTTCCTCTTCTTTATCCCAATCGTCTTCATCCCAATCCGATTCTCCTTCCCAAGTCATCCTAAATGGGGATTCCATGCTGGCTGGATCGATCTTATATAATTCACACACCTCTAGGACTCCCGGATCTTGGGGGTCTAGGGCCATAATGTCGATGGTCGATCGCACTTTTTCAAAATGAGCGAAGGCTAAATGATGGGCACTGCGTTGCGATCTCCATCGCCCAATTGACTGTTTTACAAATTGTTTCAGATCCATAATCTCAACTTAAAATATCACCCTTACCGTCACCGCCGTCTTTTCAAAGGTTGACAGCGGAAAAATCGCCGTCTTTGCTTTCCTGGAGATAAGGTTCGGTATAGCTGTTTACGCTTTAGAGAAGGTTTCATGCGCTGACGACGCACAGGGGGTATCCTCGACCAGTCAACTTTTCGCTGCGGAAATAAGGAATAATAAACGGGAGAGAAAGGTTTCGGCTCTGTAACTGCACGTGCTTGAGGGTTAAAGGTTTGAGCGATTGGAGGATCGAGTTCGACTTCCACCGGTTCAGGATTTTGGGATACTTCTGTCCTCACTGACTCGAAAGATTGTGAGATCGCTTGATGCTCCGTTGTGGTCTCAGCCTTCTCTAGCTTTTGAGTGACTCGTTGAACCTCTAGGATTTTACCTCCTGAACGGTGAATCCGCTGTATCGCCTGAGATAATTGACTTTGGCGCACAGTTAACCCAGACCGGACGCGACGCTGATGGGGGGAGTTACCTCCCTCAATTTGCAGGCGCACCATTGGTTCATGTAAGGCTTTTCCTTCTAGTCCCATAAGATCCAATTATTTTTTCGTTTTTTAGGCGATCGCCCTATTGTCCCTATCTACTACCCTTGCACATTGTCGAAAGCATTTTCGTTGCCTAGGCTACTCCATAGAAAGCCGGCAGTAGAACGGTATCTGTCCTACTGCCACCTATCGATCACACAAAGACAGGATTAATTGACAGCACTAATGCTGGCAATCTTACCTCCTTGTTTGTGGATTTGCTGATAGGTCTTAGAGAGTTCATCAAAGGAAACCAAGAACACTTTGTTGCTGCGACGGAATTTAGACACCCGATTAACTGCTCCTGGGGAACCATAACCCGTGACTTCAATCCGGTAAACTTTTCCACCTTCAGTCGCGCCTACTCCCAGACGAGTCCGAGCGCTAGAAGTAGAATCTTGGAAAGACCAACCTCCAACACCACCCGAAGGAGGAACAACGGCGGTTGGTGTTCCTTGAATCACCAGTTTATTCAACCGAGGACGATTGCCAGCCAAGCTACCTTTGAAGTCGCTGCTGCTGGGCCCGCGCATCAGTTGGAACATATGGGTAAAGCCCACCATGTTTTTACCGGTTTGGGTTTTGTAGCCCCGCACATAGGGGACAATATTTTCCCCAAATGTATCTTGATATTCGTCACTATCAATGTAGGAATCAATATCTGCTTCAAAACCTTCGCGATCCAAAATATCACTATGAGCTTTCATTTCTTCATAGCTATTAGGAGCGCGGCCTAAAAGATGTTTGAAGTTTAACTCCGTTGCACGATAGCGAGGGCAAGACTCGAAGAAACGAGTGCGATATAAGCCAGATTTTGCCACTTGACGTACGAATTCACGAACGCTGAGTTCTCCCCGCTTGAATTGAGATTCAGCGATACTCAAGCGTTCGCTGTCCATGACATAGGCATTGCCTAAGACTTGGCGGTAGACTGCGCAAATGACGGCTTCTACTTCCTCATCCGATCGTCCTGGCCAGACTTCAATGGGATCGGTTTCTTCGTATAAAGAAACTCCTAATTCCGACGCGGGTCCAAAAGGCATTTATTCTAATCTCCTTTCAAAAGAGGGTCTACAAAAGGGTGAATTCCTGGGAAGGACGTTTAAAAACGCTAAGAAACTTAACATTTCTGTGCAGAAAACGCTTACTCCTCGGACTAAGCTGATGTTCCGACTTTATGCCAATTTCTTCCAGTTTCTTTCCGGTTTCCATCTCCTCATTTATATCCTGAGGGTCGGCCCGGAAACTATGAAGAATTGTAAAGTTTCAGCCCCTTAATGTGACTAATCTGTTTGATTTTCTCAGAATATGAGTCATTTGACTATCCTATTCGGAGGACACTATTTTTTTTGTTCTACTCCAAACCCTACAAGAGCCAATTGATCGAGGGGGTATCCTTCTGCCGGGCGATGGTAATTAAAAATGCGCCGAATTCTGAGAGTGGGGTTAATTAGGGTAATCGAATCTACGGAAATTATACGCGTATAATTTGTGGTCATTAATAATTCCAAGGTTTGGGGATCAAAACGGAATTGGGCGACCTTGGGTGCGGCTTCTTCATAGGCGCGATCGCGCAAATAATCCCCTGTCAACACTCCAGAGGTCTCCTCCTGGGGGACAAACAGCATATTAAGTTGCTGGGAAACCCGTTCCCCTTTTTCCGAGACCGTATCAAATCTTAAATGGAACCCACATAAAGATTCGATATTATCGAGTTCTGGACGTTGATTATCTTTGAGAACTTGGGTTTTGGCTGCGGTTGATAGGGGAGCGATCGCGAATTCTGTGTGCGATCGTTCCACCTCCTGAACCGTCAAATAGTGATAAGTCCGCTCGGTCACCCATTCCCCCACACAACAATCAAAGAAATATCGAAATCGATCCATGGACACGTCCGTTCCTCCTTTACTTCCTATAGCCATCAAATCCTTTAAGCCGATCGATCAAATGATCGAAATAGGGCAACAACTCAGTCTTCTTATTCCCACCACACCGTTCAATACCCATTTGTTTCATCGCTTCCAGACCGGTCACCATGGCATCTAAAGGAACCGCTAACTCCTGATACAACAAATCCATATAGTGCAATCCCTCTGGATTAGTATACTGGGGCGATTGGCCAGCGATTCCATAATGAATACAGCGCAAAAAATGCCAAAAATCCCGCCAGCAATTTTCCGCCCGCTTTTCCGGATATAATGCCCCCCCGGGTTGCGTAATTTCAGGAAACCGATCTAAGACCAGCAACCTGGCCCGATCGATAATCTCTGGTGCGCGATCGCGCAATTCCTTGGCTATATCCAACCATTCTCCCTTATCCCCTGCTTGACTGGCTAAATACTTTAACTGATCGTCCGTTAAATATTGGCGCTCTTGATTAGCCTGTTCAAACACCTGAATCACATCCGGCTTTTCGGCCGAGATCCAACTCTCAAAACTAACAATTTGGGCTTTAGTAATTAATTCTTGAACAGCAGGACTTAACATGATCTCTTTCTGACAATTAAACGGGCAAACACTAAAGAGGGGAGTTTCGTTATTTATCCCCTCTAAATTCGATTAATTTTGATTCCCACGCAATTCCTGAAGTGCCCGATCGATTTTAAGGATTTCCTGATGATTAGCCAAATCGTCTAAAGCTTGCTTTTTAGAGAACTTAGCCTTGCGAGAAGCGCCCAAGAAATCATTGACCAGACGTTCACGATATTGCTCTAATTCACGAATCACTTCTTCAATTTCTTGAGGAGAGGCTTGAGTAGAGTTTGATTCAGACATAGGGATTCAATTAGGGTATTAACACTCAATTTGGCATTTTGTAACACCTATCATCTTCCCAAATATTGGAGTCTGTGGTTAAAATTTTAAGAAACGTAACACAAGACCTCGCCAACCCCCATGGAACTGCATCAAATCCAAACTGCCCTCAACAGCTCCAATTCGCAAGACCGACTCAAAGCCGTCACCGCCCTCAAAGACTATAGCAGTGAAGATGCAGTCCCCTTGCTGATGAGTAAAATCAACGACCCCGATTTTCTCGTCCGTTCCTTTGTTGCCATGGGACTAGGGCGCAAACAATCCCCTGACTCTTTTCCTGCCCTGCTGGAACTGCTCAAACGAGACCCAGACCCCAATGTGCGATCGGAAGCTGCCAACTCTCTCTCCTACGCCGGTCAAGTCGCCATCTCCCATTTGGTGATCGCCTTTCATCAAGATAACCATTGGTTGCTGCGTCGCAGCATCATTGCTGCTCTTGCTGACCTCGGTCATCCAGAAGCCTTATTAGAAGTTTGTCTGTGTGGCTTAGACGGCGAAGATATTACGGTTATTGAAGCTTCCATCGAAGGACTCGCTTGCTTAGTCAATACCCACAAACAACAAGCAGCCCTAGAAACCCTATTACCGGCGATCGCCTCACCCGAATGGCGCATCCGTCGCAAAGTCGCTTGGGCGCTACAACAGTTTGCTGACTCAGAAGCAGCTCAGGAAGCCCTACAAGCCCTCTCCCAAGATGAGGATCATCGCGTGGTGGCTGCTGTTTTGGAAAATCGGTTATAGCATGTTTTAACTTGCCGGTCTTACATTGAAGGGGCTATAATGTAAATAATAGTCAAATAGTCTTTTATGGAAAGAGCATTCAACTATAGGTTTTATCCAACATCAGAGCAAGAGTCGCTATTGCGGCGAACTTTGGGTTGCGTAAGGCTGGTCTATAATAAAGCTCTCCACGAAAGGACTCAGGCTTGGTATGAACGGCAAGAAAGAGTAGGATATAAAGAAACCTCTTTACTGTTGACCGCCTGGAAAAAACGAGAAGAGTTAGATTTCTTAAATGACGTGAGTAGTGTCCCCTTGCAACAAGGGTTGAGGCATCTACAAAGCGCATTTACCAACTTTTTTGCCGGATGTGCTAAGTATCCCAACTTCAAGAAAAAACACCTTGGGGGTAGCGCTGAATTTACCAAATCGGCCTTTAAGTTCAAAGAAGGTCAAGTTTATTTAGCTAAATGTAAAGAACCCTTAGCCATTCGCTGGTCTCGTCAAATTCCATCGGGCTGTGTGCCCAGTTCGGTGACAGTAAAACTCCATCGGTCAGGACGTTGGCATATTTCCATTAGATTTGATGACCCCACCATTAAACCATTGCCTGTCAACGATAAAGCAATAGGTATTGATTTAGGAATTAGTAGCTTGTTAATTACCAGTGATGGGAATAAGGTGACTAATCCTAAACCTCTAAAGAAACACTACCGTAAGTTAAGGAGACTTCAAAAAAGCTTATCGAGAAAACAGAAAGGTTCTAACAATAGATATAAGGCCAGAATAAAACTGGCTAGAGTTCACCAGAAAATAACCGATACCCGAGGCGACCATTTACATAAGCTGACAACTCAACTGGTGCGTGAAAACCAAACGGTAGTAGTTGAGGACTTAGCCGTTAAGAATATGGTCAAAAACCGGAAGCTGGCACAAGCGATATCTGATGCAAGTTGGGGAGAGATCACCCGACAATTGGAGTACAAATGCCAATGGTATGGCAGGAACTATATCGAGATAGACCGGTGGTTTCCGAGTTCAAAACGGTGTAGTAATTGTGGACATGTGGTGGAAAAAATGCCGTTGAAGGTTCGGCAATGGGAATGCCCTAAGTGTGGAATACACCATGACCGAGATATCAATGCCAGTCGCAATATCTTGGCCGCAGGACTTGCGGTGTCAGTCTGTGGAGCGAGTGTAAGACCAGAGCAGAGTAAATCTGTGAAGGCAACTGCAAAGAAACAGAAACCTAAATCGTGAGGTTTAGGAATCCCCTCGGCTTTAGCCAGGGGAGGATGTCAACCGAGGATGCTGAAAGAGTAGGAGAGTAATGTATCAGTAGGGTCTCCTGGTCAGCAGGGCGATCGCTTTCTTGAGCAGACTAAAGCCTCTCCTGCTTGAGCGAGCGATCGTTTGAATCAGTTCTCATTTCAGACCGATCGATTATTCCTTTGGTTGTATCCCTAAAGAAAATAAAGACGAATGATTCTGAACTCGAAAGACTTGTTGAGGCACTCCAATGCCAATTCCTTCTTGTTCAAAAACTAATTTCAGTCGCCGACGAAACTCACGAGCCACATCCCATTGTTTAATCGGTTGAGTTCGGATTAGGGCACGGATCAAAACCCCTTGGTGAGACAATTCATCCACCCCCAGCATTTGTAAATCCTCCGTCATGAGAGTATCCCACCCCGGTTCTTGTCTCATCGCTGCGGCAGTTTGTTCAATTAATTCCATCGCCCGATTTAAATCCGCATCATAGGCAATCACAACACTAAAATTGACCCGCGACCAATCCTTCGTCATATTGCGGACTATACCCACCGAGCCATTGGGAATCGTAATCGCTTCTCCATCCAAATTCCGCAACTGAGTTAGATACAAATTCAACTTTTCCACCAGTCCACCCACCCCGTTAATATCCACCACATCTCCAACCGCATAACGGTCATTCCAGAGAATCAGCGCACCATTGAGCAAATCTTGAAGTGTGTTTTGAGAAAACCAACTCAGCGCTACCGCAATCACCCCAAAACTAGCCAGTATGGCCGGAGAAAAACCTAATATCCGCAAAGTCATAAGCAAACCAATAGTCACAAAGATAAAGGTTGTTAGTTGGGTAAGAGCTGTTGCATAAGTATTAGATCTTAAGGCATACCGAGAAGAAGAACTTGATTCCTGGCGTGCCGAATATCTAGCCCATCGACTTAGAGACCATTCAATCAAAAAATCCCCCAGTTTATTGATGATAATGATCGTAACCCATACCAGAGGTAAACTCAGACTCAATTGCACAAAGAAATGTTGATAGTTACGAGTTTGGGGATAGGTATTGACTAACGCTGCTGCTCCCCAAGCCCAAATCAGAAATTGTGCGGCTAAGAGCAATTGCAAAATTAAGTTAAGGAAGTTACGCTGTTGTTTGATTAATGTGCGGCGCTGAAGCAATAATTGAGGTAAAGCGTGCAACATGGATTCTAATTGGGTCGTGGTGGTATTGATTTGCTGCCAAAAGATAGGCAGTTTCATATCCTCTTTTAAGATCCATTCTAATTGTTCAGAGAAAGGTGATTTTTGAGCGTTTCCATCGATCTCAGTAGCCCCAGATTTTATCGGTTCTGATGAGACCGATTTTGGATTCAATTGGATACTACGATCGAGTTCTTCAAGAGTGCGCCGTAGTTTACGATCCCAAGCTTTCACTAATCGATAGATGGCATAAACAGAGATGCTAATAAAGATAATCCATAGCAGTCGCTGGACTATCTTTCTGAGGGGTTCAAAGGGAGACTGTAATAATTTTTGACGTTCGTATATCGATTTTTTGAGTTGTTGCTCAATAATGCTTTTCCATTCTTCTGCTAAGCCAGAGATTTGTTGCTCTGAGTAGCGAGCATCGAGTTCAGTTATGGTTACGATTTTGCGAGAGACCAAACCCTCTTGATCGGGCAAAAAAACCACGGTTTGACCAAACAAAAAACCGACCTCTATTTTAATGGGAGACGAAGCATAAGTCCCATTCTCTTTTACCTGTTGTTGGTCATAGTCTTGTTTAGAGTGAATAATTTTATAGAGGGTATTTTGAATGTTTTTAGATCGTTCTTCTGCTGAAAGAATGTATTGATCTCCACTCTTGAGCTGATTTTCTGGCAAAGAAGTTACAGCAAACAAGAATTGGCCGTCTAAGTACACTGGACTACATAAAATGTTGCCACAATCATACATTTGATTGATATTCCAGCCCAGAGTAGAGGGTGATTGTTCGGGATCTGATGTAGGGAAGATGGAGATCTGACTGAAGGCTGGAGAACTAAAGAGTCCAGATACAATGATGGTAATAAGACAAACTCCTAGAATGCCCTTCCAGATTCTGAAAAAGGTTTGAATGAGAGAGAAGAGCCGGATAGGGCGCATGATCGAGACTCAATTGATGATCGACAGATAACTTTGATCATGGTACATAGATCGCTCTGGAGGGGCAAGGTATCTCCTGAGACCTTCAGAAGTGTTAAGGATTGTGTCTTTGTGGATCGTAGGGGAGACAGAGTTGGTTGAGTTGTTTTACGCTTAAGGTTTAACAGTTGTGTAATGAGTCCGGATCTTATGTATAAACCTTTTATGGATTTTTTAGAACAGGAGTTATTTGAGCGGTTTGATTTACAAAGTCAACCGATTCCCCCAGGTCTAGAACGTCAGGTGAGTACTCGTGGTAAGCATCCGGCAACGATTCAAAGTTGGTGTTATCAAAGCCCGGAACTGCGAAAAATTCGCTACACTTATATTGATGGGGGTGAAGCGTCTCAGGTTTTTAATAGTGTAATTTATCCCAGTTACGAGTATGATTTACCGCTGCTAGGAATTGATTTTCTCTCGTTTGGGAAATCTAAGAAAAATTTAGTGGTGATGGATTTTCAGCCCCTCTTTCGCGATCCAGACTACTTAAAAGAGTATATTGAACCGATGAAAGAAGTGCGCGATCGCTACAGTGATTTAGCGCAAAATTTAGAGATGAAGTTTTATGATGCTAATCAATATTTCTCCCAATATCTCTTGTTTGCTAAAACGGATACCGAAACGGTAAAAACTGAGGTGTTTGAAGCCTATAAAGATTACTTAAATCTCTATTGGGAGTTACTCGGCAAGGCTAAACCGTCAACCGATCCGACAGAAATCGAAAGAATTCGCAGCGCCCAACGGGATTACGATCAGTATAGCGCCGATCGCGACCCCGCATCAGGCTTATTTAGTAGCTACTTTGGCCATGAATGGTCAGAGCAGTTTTTGTATGAGTTTTTGTTCTCTGAAGCAAAGCCTTTAGCGGTGAGTGCCCAATAAACAGGTAGGAAGCCCAAACAGAAGAGTATGAAATCGAGGCAACTCCTATGGTGAGTACTTTATATCAACCGTTTTTAGATCGTGCGATCGCCTATCTGGAAGAACACCTAGACCTAGAACCCTATCCCATTCCCCAAGGCTTTGAATCCAAACAAGCTACGGTGGGTAAAGGACAGCGTCAATCCGAGGTACTGACTACCAGCAAAGCCTTTCAAACGGACAAACTGCGTCAAATTCGCGCCGCTCATGTCCAAGGAGGAGAAGCCCTACAGGTTCTCAATTTTGTCATTTTTCCCCATCTCAACTACGACTTACCGTTTTTTGGCGCGGATTTAGTCACCTTACCGGGAGGCCATTTGATTGCCTTGGACATGCAGCCCCTATTTCGGGATGATCCCTCCTATCAGGAAAAATACACTAAACCCATTTTGCCCCTCTTTAAAACTCATCAAGAGCATCTACCTTGGGGGGGAGACTTTCCGGAAGAAGCACAACCCTTTTTCTCCCCCGCTTTTTTATGGACTCGTCCTCAAAAAACAGAGGTGGTTGAAGAGCGAGTATTGGCGGCATTTGAGGACTACTTGGCTGCTTACGTCACCTTTGTGAAAGAGGCTCAACCCATCAATGGCGAAGAAGACTTGCTAAAAATCCAACAAGCTCAGTTGAGATACATTCGCTATCGAGCAGAAAAAGATCCTGCCAGGGGAATGTTTACCCGGTTTTATGGCCCGGAGTGGACGGAGGAGTATATCCATGGTTTTCTGTTTGATTTAGAACGAAATTTACCCCATTAACCCCCAATTTCAGAAGAATAAAGACCCAGCCAGGAGCATCAGATCGATTAGGCTTGTCTGTCGATACCCCAGGAGTTCGGCAAAACCGAATTGTACAGGCATTCCTCGAAGGATCGGGTGCCAGTTTTTGGTGTTTGATAGCAGAGATTAAAATCTTAATAATATGTAACAAATTAAGACCCAACAACATTGTATAAGAGTTAAGTGGAGGGCTAAAATAACAGGCCAACCAAAACCCAAGCATAGGTTTCCAGTGCTTTTTGACTTTCTCATCCAAAGCCCCAAGCTTCTCAGATTATTCAAAAAGGTCTGAGAGTGTGGACTTAAACCTGAACTCAGGTAAACTGAATCGAGAATCCCAAGTTATGGTTTTGGATCTGTTGTTCAAGTCTTTCCGGGTAGCTTGACCAGCTTGCACTTGTTGAACCGATTCTGTAACCAGAATCTAGACCTACTTAAATAGGAGATTTAGTCAATGTTCGATGCATTCACAAAGGTGGTTTCTCAGGCTGATGCTAGAGGCGAATACCTGACCGATGGCCAACTTGATGCCCTAAGCGCCATGGTTGCTGATGGTAACAAACGCATGGATGCCGTTAACCGGATTACCGGAAACGCTTCTACGATTGTTGCTAGTGCAGCTCGTTCCTTATTTGCTGAACAACCCCAGCTCATCGCTCCTGGTGGAAACGCTTACACCAGCCGTCGCATGGCTGCTTGCTTGCGCGATATGGAAATCATCCTGCGTTATGTAACCTACGCTGTCTTCACTGGAGATGCCAGCGTTCTCGAAGATCGTTGTCTCAATGGTCTGCGTGAAACCTACCAAGCTCTAGGAACTCCTGGTACTTCCGTAGCTGTAGGCGTAGGCAAAATGAAAGATGCTGCGATCGCTATTGTTAACGACCGCAATGGAATCACCCCTGGCGATTGCTCTGCCCTAGTATCCGAAATTGCTGGATACTTCGATAAAGCTGCTGGTTCAGTAGGCTAAATTTCACCATTGGGAATTTCATAGCTCCCATTCGGTCTTGATTCTGCTTCAAAATTTCTATTTTTGAAACTTTTGCAAAACAACTCGTAGGAAGATACATCAACAATGAAAACCCCTCTGACTGAAGCAGTTGCTGCTGCTGACTCCCAAGGTCGCTTTCTAAGCAACACCGAAATCCAAGCCGCCTTTGGTAGTTTCCAAAAAGCTGGTGATTTCATTGCTGCTGCTAAAGCCTTAACCCAAAAGAAAGATCAGCTCATCAACGGAGCCGCTCAAGCGGTGTATAACAAATTCCCTTATACCACCCAAATGCAAGGCCCCAACTATGCTGCCGATCAACGGGGTAAAGACAAGTGTGCCCGTGACATTGGTTACTACCTGCGGATGATTACTTACTGCTTAATCGCTAATGGTACTGGCCCCATGGATGAGTATCTGATTGCTGGTATCGATGAAATCAACCGGACTTTTGAATTGTCCCCCAGTTGGTACATCGAAGCTCTGAAATACATCAAAGCTAACCACGGTTTAACCGGAAATGGTGCTACTGCTGCTAACGGCTACATTGACTATGCCATCAATGCTTTAAGCTAGTCATCGCTGAAGCAATAGGGCCCGGAACTTTAGACAGGTGAATGTCGAAAGCTGACATCTGTTTAGAGTTCCGGGCACAGTTGTGTTTAAATGTCTTGTGTTTCTATCCCTGGCCATGATTAATGCCCCCTCATCAAGTTCTGAAGCACCTCAACTGACGGTAGACCAAGCCATTACGAATTTACTCCAGGGAGACCAAGGAGAACGATATTATGCGGCTTGGTGGCTGGGACGGTTTCGAGTCAAAGAACCGGAAGCCATTGATGCCCTGGTGGCGGCTTTAGAAGATGAAAGCGATCGCACTCCAGAAGGGGGCTATGCTCTACGACGCAATGCCGCCCGTGCCCTGGGTAAACTGGCGGAACCGAGGGTCGTTCCGGCATTGGTAGAATGCCTCCATTGCCCGGATTTCTATGTCCGGGAAACAGCAGCCCAAGCCCTAGGAGAACTTGGAGAAGATCTCGATCTGGGCCACTTTGACGCGGCTATTCCAGAACTTTTAAACCTGCTCGAAGGTGGACTAGAGGCAGCTCAACCCATTCCCGGTTGTCCCCATCTGGCTCAACCCTACAATGCCACAATCGAAACCCTGGGAATTTTAGGGGTGAAAGCAGCCATTCCCTACATTGAACCCTTTCTCAATCATCCCTTAGCAATCGAACAATACGGAGCTGCCCGTGCCCTCTATCAGTTAACGGGAGACCGGAAATATGGCGATCGCCTGGTGGCTGCCCTGCAAGGAGATAAACTCCAACTGCGCCGCGCGGTTCTGTCCGATTTAGGCGCGATCGGTTATTTACCTGCTGCTGAGGCGATCTCCCAAACCCTAGCCGAAAATAGCCTCAAACTCATTTCCCTCAAAGGACTCTTAGAGCATCATCTCCAAGCCAGCGATTCTCAAGAGTCTCCGAGCCAAACGGCGATCGACCTCATGATACTCATGGACTCTTTGCTCTAACAATTTTTAATTTCTAATTTCTCATTTTTAAATTTCTCATTTTTAATTGAAATGTCCCCTCTATCCAGCCTTCTAGAAGCCGTTGACAAAGCCGACTCTTCCGATACCCTGGTTGATGCCGTCGAACAGCTCGCTGCTGCCCAAATCACTGAAGCTGCCCCTACCCTCATTCAAGTCCTCAGTTTCAACAACCCTGGAGCCGCCGTTGCCGCTGTTGATGGCTTAATTGCCCTCGGAGATTTAGCTGTCAATGACCTGTTGGAACTTCTTGATGACTATAACTACGGGGGGCGAGCTTGGGCGATTCGTGCCCTGGCTGGAATTGGCCATCCTCAAGCCTTAGAAACTCTCCTCGACGCTGCTGTGAACGACTTCTCGATGAGTGTCCGTCGCGGAGCTGCCAGGGGACTCGGTACGATCCAATGGTACAAAATGCCTTCTGCTGAAGTAGCTGCTGCTCAACAACAGGTCATGAAAACCCTATTTCAAGTTACCGCAGATCCAGAATGGGTCGTGCGCTATGCCGCCGTTGTCGGGTTAGGCTCTCTGAGTGAAACAGTCGATCCAAACCTCCACGAACCGATCTTCAATCACTTCCAGCAGCTTACCCACCAGGAAGAAGAGCCAAGTATTCGCGCACGCATTCATTGGGCTATGGAGTCCAGGAAAAATCCTGTAGGGGCGGGTTAACCAACATTTAGGCAAAAAAGAATCCATCTTGTCAATCCACCTCTCCACCAAGCATTAATCAGGGTGTCAATTTATTACTTTTGGCATAACATCAAATCATGATTTGACTATTTTCTTCCTGTAAGCGTTTGGACTTTTGAGATGAATCCGCCTAAAACTAAATGGTATATGAGCTTAAACTTCCAGGTATTAAGCGGTTTAGGGATTTTCGCTTTTGGTCTGATTGGCAGTTTTATACTTACGATTAACACGGAAGGCAAAAGTTTATTTTTTACTGAATCCTCTCGTCTAATTCAACAAACCGGCGATCGCGCCATCTCCGATTTAGATTCTCGGTCTAGAGAAGTTGCTGCTCTGACTCGACTCTTAGCTCTGACCGCAGAGCAATTACCCAAATCTGTCACAACATTCAAAAATTTTATCCCTACCATCATTGACTTTCAAGAAGATTTAGGAATCGCTGGAGGAGGCATTTGGCCAGAACCTTATGCTTTTGATTCACAAACTCAAAACCGGAGTTTTTTTTGGGGTAGAGAATTAGATGATACGTTAATTTATTATGACAACTATAATCAATCCGGATACCATAATGAAGACTGGTATGTGGTCGCCCCCTATCTAGAACCAGGTGAATGCTTCTGGAGTCGATCCTATGTCGATCCGTTTTCTGAACAACCCATGGTTACTTGCACAGTGGCAACTCAGGATAATGGCAAGTTCTCTGGAGCCGTAACTATCGATGTTAGATTGGAAGATTTACAAAAATTTACCGAGTTATGGCAGAAAGAAACCAGTGGTTATGCGTTTATTGTAGATCGTGATAACACATTTATAAGCTTTCCGGATATCCAATTAGTTAAACAAGTTAAAGCAGGAAATAATTCTAGAAATAAAAGTAATATAGAATTCATTTCAGTTTCTGATTTTGCTACATCACAGACTCTATTTTTGCCGATTGCAGAAGCTCTAGAAAGTGTAAATCAGGAGATTTTAGGAAAAGCCCATAAGATGCCGAAGTATAGTCATGAGATAGTAGAACAACTTCAGCAAGCCAGTCCACAAATTGATTTTTATAAAGCTGAACTAATTACTACTGTACTTTTCGATCCTTTACATTCACAAACCGAATCAACTCGGCTGTTACGGAAATTCTATATTGAAGACGATTGGTTGCTGCAAGAAAAATCTATTGTTTATATCTTTCACATGCCCAAAACATACTGGAAGTTGATCGTAGTCAAACCTTTTTCTGAATCGGTTTCGGTTGCATCTTCTATTGCACAATTTCTAATTAACCGGGCAGTATTCATTGTCGCTCTAGGAGTATTTATTGCTATATTTATTGTTAAGTTTAGATTGCTTTCTCCTCTTGAAAGTCTAAGTAAAGCAGCCCAGAAAATTGAAGACAATGCGATCCAAATTTCTGAAGGTCAGTGGGGTCAAGAATTGCCCATTAAACGACAGGATGAACTGGGAGAACTAGCTCGTTCTTTTGACCATATGGCGAAACAATTACAAGCCTCATTTAGTGCAATCAAAAAAACTAATCTTGAACTAGAAGAACGAGTGGAAGAACGAACCGCTCAACTGGCACAAGCGAAAGAAGTAGCAGAATCAGCCAACCAAGCCAAAAGTGACTTTCTAGCTAATATGAGCCATGAACTGCGGACTCCTCTTAATGGAATTCTCGGTTATACCCAAATTCTACAACGGGCTAAGGATTTAAGTCAAAAACATAGAAAAGAACTTGAGATTATTCATCAATCCGGCTCTCATTTACTGACCCTGATCGATGATATTTTAGATTTGTCAAAAATTGAAGCTCGTAAAATGGAACTTGTTCCGAAACATTTTCACTTCCCTTCGTTTCTGAACAGCATTGTGGAAATTATTCGGATTAAAACAGAGCAAAAAAATCTGGTACTATCTTACCAACCTGACCCCCATTTGCCAGAAGGAATTCATGCCGATGAAAAACGTCTGCGTCAGGTTTTACTCAATCTTTTAGGTAATGCAGCTAAGTTTACAGAAATAGGGAGTGTTATATTTACTGTAACTTGCGAACATTTGAGCAACAAAATTCGCTTTGATATCCAAGATACTGGAGTCGGAATGACGGCCGAACAATTAACCAAAATTTTTCTCCCGTTTGAGCAAGTGGGTTCGAGTTTCAAGCGCTCTGAAGGGACGGGATTAGGATTAGCAATTAGTCGTAAAATTGTGGAAATGATGGGAGGGAAAATTGAAGTAACCTCGGTTTATGGTCAAGGAAGTCAGTTCTGGTTTGCGATGGAGCTACCGGTTTCTGAGGAGTGGACAAGTGGGGCAACGAGGGTTGAACGAGGTAAGATTGTTGGGTATGAGGGCGATCGCCGTAAATTGCTCATTGTTGACGATCGAGATGTCAATCGACAGGTGGCGATCGCCGTCTTAAGTCCTCTGGGGTTTGTCCTTGAAGAAGCTGGCGATGGTGAAGAGGGTTTAGAGCGTATGGTAACCTTTCAGCCCGATCTGGTGATTACTGATTTGGCAATGCCCGTGATGGATGGTTTTGAGTTTGTACGCGAGCTTCGGCGATCGCCCCAAGAATATGGAATATCATCACCAAGAATGGGTTTGCCAGTTATTGCCTCTAGTGCCAGTGTTTCAGAAGCAGATCGAGGGCAAAGTTTAGAAGCCGGATGTGATGATTTTTTACCGAAGCCCGTAGATTTTGAACAGTTACTGATTTGCTTGCAAAAGTACCTACATTTGACATGGGTTTATGAGCAGGATGGACAGAGTTCAGATAAACAAGCTTCTAGCCAACAGACTGAGTGGATTTGGCCTTCCTCAGAAGAATTGGGAGAATTGTATAAGGCAGCAACCATTGGAGACTTTACTACATTGGAGTCAGAAGTCAATCGTTTGCGCGAGCTAGATCGGGATTATGCTGTATTTTGCAATCATCTCCATCAACTGGTAGATGAGTTTGATGATAGGGAAATTGTCAAACTTCTCAGAGAAAGAGCCAGTTTTTGATCGGCAGAATAAAGCAGTTTATAGGGCTGAACAACTGATATTGCAACTGAGGGCATAGAACAGGCGGACTATCGATGTCTCAAGTCTTGAATGGCTTGTCCCCAATTACCGGAGAGACTGTAGTTTAAACTTAAAATCTTTAACCATAACCCTGGATAGCGATCGCCCATCCACCCCGCACACCATTGACTAAACTGGGGAAACCAGGGACGCAATAGGGCGTGAATAAAGGCTTTGGTGGTAAAACTGGTGTACGTGGATAACCATCGCAACATATCTTTTGCTCCAGCTAATTCCCAGATCCACAGCAATAAGGCGGGATTTTTGACGGCTGCTTTTAAGGCTAATCGATTAAATAAGAGCCAAGTCGTGCGATCTTTGATAAAAGTATCGGCCACTTCTGGAGGTTCATCCGCCAATAACCCGAAAAATGTATTTAACATGGCGTTAATGAGCTGGGGTTGAATATGACGGTGGGTGGGAACCATCATCCCCTTAGAAAACAGCCAGGTGACGGCAGTATTATCTTGGTAAGCGCGAATGGCAGCTAGATCTTTGCTGGTGAGTCGATCATACTTGAGCGCTACATCCAGAAGAGCGGTTAAGCGGGGCAGATTGCGCACTAAAGAGCCAAACCCAGTAAAGACGAGAGGAGACTGAAGGGAGGCTGCATCGCCGATCGCCAATACACGATTGCTGGCTACTTTGCGATCGCTATTTCCTAAACTAAAATGACCGGGAATATAGCCAAACGTCGGCTTTTTCCACACCAATTTCTCCAGATCGCAGCGCCGATATTCAGGCAAAATGGTGAAAAAGTCCTCATACATTTCCAGCAACGAACCGGGATTATCCGGATGCACTTGATGGTAATGAAATAGATAGAACGTTAACTCCTGACCTGCACCAGGGAATAACTCCCAAATCAACTGTCTTCCTCGAGAAACATCTCCATGGCTATTCAAAACATCCCCATAATCTGAATCCCAAACCCCTGGTTCAAACCCGCCATCAATCATCGCACCCACGGTAGGACAGACACTATCAAACGCCCGATTTCCATTCAACTGCCAGGCAATGGGAGAAGCCGTCCCCATGGCATCAATCAGCAGGCGACCTTGCACTTGGGATGTTTCCCCAGTTCCCAAATGCTTTAAAGTTAACCTGACTCCATTATCTGCTACTTCTGCATATTGAAATTCGGTTTCATCCCGAATTTCACCGCCAGCTTTCAGTAACTTCTCGCCACAACTGCCCAACAACTTATCCGAGGCCATGGCAATATTCAAGACCTTGGGCGTATGCAAAACTTTGGCTTTCAGATTCTCCGGATTATTACTATCAAAAAACTTATTAAACCCGTCTACATATTCCCGGGCAATTAAGTTTTCAAATTCTTCTTGAGTAAACAATCCTAACTCAATTAACTGGGCGAATTCATCCCTAGAAATATTCCATTCCCGATTCATCCGACCATAGGGCAAACGTTCGACCAATAACACCCGATAGCCTCGTGCTGCCATGAGTGCAGAATGAATGGCTCCTAATGCACCGCCAATATAAATTAAATCGTAGGTATTCTCCTTAGATAAAGGGGTTTCTAAGGGGCGAATGACAGGAGTTGGAATCTGGGGCTTGCGCACATTTTCCCGCCATCGTTTTTCCCACCAATACACCCGGTTGAGGTCATATTCTCCCCTGGGCATTTTCTGGAAATAATGTACCGTTTGTGGATAGTAGGGCGCTAAGGCTTCAAAAATAGACTGTTTGGATAAATCGATTTCTGGGGGTTCCGGGTATTCATGGGGAAATTGTCTCTGAAGCTGGTTTTTTAGGTGATTAATCACTCGTCCCTCTTGGGGAATGGGAGTGTTTGACCAACGGAAGAGTTTGAGGTAAGTGGTGCGCTGAACTGACCAAATGAATATTGACAGAGGGTCTCGTTGAGGGAAATGGAGTCTAAAACCATCTGGAGTGAGGAACTTTTCGCCGATGGGGGGGTCGTACTGCTGCTGTAACCAAGTCAGTACGCTAGAGGTATTGGGTTGGGGAATTTCTAAATAAAGGAGTTCTTGCATCGGTACTTCTACAAAAAATATCTTGACAAAATCAAAAAATATGTTATCATCGCGATTACGTGATTAAAATAATGTTACAAAATTTTACATTATTCTCACGATCTCTTCAACTGATTAAAACGGATTCAGATAACGATGAACTACCCGATTCCACAGCATTCTCAAGATATCATAGCCTTGCGCCACAAGCCTGTAGATGAGGAAGTCGTGGCAGCGGCGATCGCCGGAGTCATTAATATTTCCCGTTCCCAAGGTCAATCCTTAGACGATCTCAAGGAAGAAATTTTAGCAGATGATGGCTTTTTGGATGCCTCACAACGCAGTTGGTTAAGTCATGTATTGGCAGAGGCATGGCATTGTTCAGAATTGGGGACATTATATTAGAACCCCGTATTTAGATAAACTAATAACAGGGAAAAGTAAGGGAGGGCGTTGCAGATCGAGGGAACTCGGTTTGAGGAAAGTCCGGACTCCCGAAAGACCAAACTTGCTGGGTAACGCCCAGTGCGAGCGATCGTGAGGAGAGTGCCACAGAAACATACCGCCGATGGTGCATTAAGCATACAGGTAAGGGTGCAAGGGTGCGGTAAGAGCGCACCAGCAGTATCGAGAGGTGCTGGCTCGGTAAACCCCGGTTGGGAGCAAGGCAGATGGAACGAAGGTTGGTCTTTTACCTGTTCCAGGATTATGAACCGCTTGAGGCATTTGGCAACAAATGTCCCAGATAGATAACTCCCCCCAAGATCTCTTTAGGGATCTTGGAGAACAGAATCCGGCTTATGACTTACTTTTCCCCTTTTTTGGGGTAAGTTTTGAAGGGATAACTGATGCCACGGAAATCTAAAGGATTGTAATTTTTAATTGATTCATGAGCTACTGTCTCAACCCAGAGTGTTCGCAACCCCAAAATCCACTATCTACCCAATTTTGCCTCAATTGTGGGTCAGCACTGCGGTTGCTGAAAGGACGCTATCAGGTGATGCAGTTAATTTCGAATACCAGTGGATGCGCTCGCACGTACTTGGGTCTGGATCGAGAACGGGGGGAGGCAAAATGTGCGATTAAACACTTGGTTTCCCTGCCGAAAGTACAAGGGAATGCGGCTCTGTATGAAAAGGCGATCGCCCTGTTTGAACAGGAAGCCGAACGGCTGACGAATCTGGATGCCCATCCCCAAATCCCCAGTTTATGGGACTTTTTCCAAGAAGAGAACCAACGCTATTTAGTCCAAGAGTTTATCCCTGGACAGAATTTAGCCCAATGTTTGCAGCAAAATGGCCCGTTTACAGAGGCTCAAATTAGGAATCTACTCCAAGGACTCTTGCCGGTACTGCAATTTATCCATAATCGTCAGATTATACACCGGGATATTAAACCAGCAAACCTGATGCTCCGACAGGGGCTAGAATCAGCTCCGGAAGGCTTTGTCCTGATTGATTTTGGTATTTCTAAGCAATTGGCCCAAACGGCGATCGCGCAAACGGGAACGGTCGGGATTGGCACGCAAGGCTACGCCCCCTTGGAACAGATGCTCACAGGTAAAACCTATCCAGCCAGTGACTTATATAGTTTAGGGGTAACCGGTTTATGTCTGTTAACGGGAGTGGAACCCGATCGCCTCTATGATCCCAGTCAAGGACGCTGGTTATGGCGCGAAACCCAATTACAGGGGAATCCTATCAGTGAAAACCTGGGGGGGATGTTGGATAAACTGACTCAGGTGGCGATCGGCGATCGCTATCAATCAGCCCAAGAAGCGCTCAATGACCTCAATAGTAGCCCCTATAACCTGCCCACGATTACTCAACCTTCAGAAGACGATCCCGAATTCCTGGACGCACCGCCCCTAGTTGTGGCTAAACTGGGGCCAGCTAACTATCGCACTCTGAATGAAGCGATTAAAAACGCCCTTCCTTATACGATCGTTAAAGTCCGTGCCGGTTTTTATGCTGAAAGCTTACGAATTGATAAACCCTTACAAATTATGGGTGAAGGAAATAAGGAAGATATTATTATCGAGAGTCAATTGGCCCCTTGCGTGCGAATGGAAGGCGATCGCGCCCTGATTCGGGGTGTAACCTTTCACTACCGCAACTGGACACAAATTCACCGCGCCGATCGCCTCGGTCGCTTCATGGGTCAACGTCTCCATAGTCCCTACGCCATCTCTATCACCCATGGCAACCTCACCCTGGAAGAGTGTACTATTCACGGGAGTGGACTGGCTAATATTTACATCAAAGGAAAAAATACGAACGCCACTCTACGTCGATGTGAAGTGACTGGAGATTCCCAATATGGAGTTTGGATGACACAAGATAGCCGCTCTAGCCTAGAATTTTGTCAGATTTATGGCCAGACGATTGGTGTTAAAAGCGATCGCCATGCTGAAGCGAACTTAGAACATTGCCAGATTTCCCAAATGACTGGCGAGGGGATTCTAGTGTCTGAAGCCGGTCACGGTAGTGCGTCCTTCTGTGAGATTTTCCAAAATGGTGGGCGAGGTGTACACATCAAAAAACAAAGTAATCTGAGTTTGAAACAATGCCGGTTATATGGCAACCAAAAACAAGGGATTTATGTTACTTCTAATGGTGCAGGACCCATCGAACAATGCGACTTGAGAGGGAATGAAGGCGGCCCATGGTGGATTGCTCCCCGGTGTGCAGTAGCTCGTCGCGGTAATATTGAAACCTAATCAGAACGTGAGATAATATTGGCGATTACTTGAAAGCGTAGTTTAAGATATTCACAGAAAATCCATCAGTTGACTTGATGTTTCATGCTTAACTCTTTAGCTACCCCAAGTAGCGGTATTCGTTTCGTATTCAGCCTGTTGATGGCGATCGGTCTTCAGACAGCAGCTCAGGCCCAATCAGAAATTTATAATCCCAAGCCATTACCTACGAGCAATGAAATTACTGATACCCTCTCGCAAAAGGATATTCCCACTGGCCAAGGGGGGTTTGCACGCGATTACATAGTCAATTTGAATGAAGGGGATAATGTAGTAGTTGACCTGCATTCCGATCAGTTTGATACCATTGTTACCCTACTGGGTGATGATGGCACCACCGTTGCTGAAAATGATGATGGTCCTGATGGCAGTACCAATTCCCTGCTCTTTGCCCGGATTACCAAGTCAGGGACGTATATTGTACGGGTACGTGCCTTTGGTGAAACTGCTGGAGGTCAGTTCAACTTGAAGTTAACTCGCTTACGTCCGATTTAGGATAGAAGGGAAAGGCGATCGCCTTTCCCTCAGATTTTTTTCCTCAGGTATTGACAACTAAAAGAATTTAGTGTTTGCTTAGTAAAGCATTGAAAATAAGCCGGGATAGCTCAGTCGGTAGAGCAGAGGACTGAAAATCCTCGTGTCGGCGGTTCAAGTCCGCCTCCTGGCATTCAAAAAACATGTGAGTATAGCAGACTTCCGCCGCCGACACGAGGATTTTCAGTCCTCTGCTACACCTATTTTGCACCTAAAACAACCATAGCACCCCCAAAATGGATGGGCAAGAAATAGGTCAAGCAGAATAGAGAAAACTTATAGATAAAAGCATTGCCATAGAATTTCATCAATAAATCAATCACATGACCATCACATAA
>DDLS01000010.1 GCA_002340255.1 Cyanobacteria bacterium UBA2566 | reverse complement strand
AGAGCGTTCCCCAGACCCCTCGCGTAAGGAGTGGTGGCTCGGAGCGCACACTCGATTGACTCGATCTGATGCCAATAACGTTCAATGAGTCGCTGCCTCGTATAGCAGCGCACTCTGAGGAAAGAGTCGCTGTTTATCCCGAATCCAGGTTAATAAAAGTTACTTTTACCTAATCGATATCCAATTCCATGAACAGTTTCAATAAAGTCTTCAGGGGCACCCACAGCTTTTAATTTTTGACGTAAACTCCGAATATGGACTTTAATTGTATCTTCTTCTGGAGGATCTTTAAGTGACCAAATATGTTCAATCATCACATGACGACTCAACACACGACGACCATTCCGCAGTAAAAGTTCTAAAAGAGAATATTCTTTGGGGGTTAGATGTAAGGGGCGATCGTTATAATTGGCTTCATAAGTACTAGGATCAAACCTTAATTTTCCCCACTCTAAAATAGGAGCAGATACACTCCCTCGACGTAAAAGGGCACGAACCCGTGCAAACAATTCACCAAGATCGACAGGTTTCACAATATAATCATCTGCTCCAGCATCGAGACCCGCAATTTTATCACTAACTGTATCGCGGGCTGTCATCATCAGAACTGGCATTTGATAACCTTGAAGACGCAGTTGCTTGCAGAGACTGATGCCATCAAGATCGGGAAGCATCACATCTAAGAGTAAAAGGTCATAATCAAGAGCATCAAAGTATTCCCATGCTGCTGCTCCATTGGGTGCAATATCAACGACATAAAGTTGATCGGTGAGGGCTTCTGCTAGAGTCTCAGCCAAAGTTATGTCATCTTCAATTAAAAGAATCCTCATGTGGTTATCGTTGCCTTGACCCATTCATTTCAGCTTACAAGAAAATTCAGCATATTCTCTTGGCGATCGCAGGATCAAGTATTACGAAATGTTAAAATTTGCTAGATTTTAGGAATCTTTCCGATTTCTTTACCGTTTCTTCCCTATTTTAATTACGTTCCATCTGCTAAGTTGCTAACTTATGGGAGGTTGGCTCATTTAGCTAAAAAAAAATCTGTAATGAAGGATTACGGATTTTCCTTGACAACCGAGGTTACTGCTGATGGAGGCGGGATAAGACCCTGTATAGAGCAAGACGAAAGTTGGCTCTTTCGGAGGCAATCGCTTGAGAAGTCAGAAGCTGGCGTTGCACCCTAATGGTACAATGTCGAGTAGTTCACACAGTTTCCTAGAGACTAGCTTAACGTTACTCTCTAGAGTCCTCGAACTGAAAAATCACAGAAAGAACTCTCACCTTTGAATCAAGATGAGGTTCAAAGTTGAGAATTCAGATCAAAACAATTGGGTTTAAGATGGGCCCTGAGAATCGGATTTAGGCGATCGCTTAGGGCTTATAATTTACCTGTTGAAGGGAAAATCCTTTTTTTAACTTATTGTAACCCCAAATACTCCAGGAGATTCTATGACAATTCCCTTGCTTGAATATTCCCCAACCACTCAAAATCAGCGAGTTGAGGGGTTTGAGATTGCTAGTCCTGAAAAACCTCGAATTTATACGACTGAATTGTTACCATCCTCCACAGAGGTGGACGAATTGATTTGGGCTGCCTATCGACAAATTTTTAACGAACAACAATTGATTTATCACAATTACAAAAATGCTCTGGAATCTCAGTTGAGAGCTGGACAAATTACTGTCCGTGATTTTATTCGATCGCTGCTCTTATCTGAAAGCTTTCGGCGCAATAACTATGAACCCAATAGTAATTATCGGTTTGTAGAATTGTGTATTCAACGGGTCCTCGGACGGGAAGTATATGGAGAACGGGAAAAATTAGCCTGGTCGATTGTTCTCGCGACGCAAGGATTAAATGGGTTTGTCGATCAATTACTCGATACAGAAGAATACTTGACCCATTTTGGTTATGATACGGTTCCCTATCAGAGACGGCGGATTTTGCCCCAACGTTCTCAGGGAAATTTACCCAGTGCCAGAATGCCTCGGTATGGAGAAGATTATCGCCAGAAATTAGAATCTTTGGGTTATTTTCCACCTCTTACACCGAATTATCGTTGGTCATGGCAGCGCCCTCCTTATCCGGGTTGGGTTCGTCTAACTGGCCGGCTCATTGCTCTAAGTGGAGGCGCTTTATTAACCTTAGGCACAGTTGCTGTAGCTTTAGCTGCTTGGGGAGTAATTTCCTTATAAATTTATAAATAAGGAACACTAAACTTCAGGCAATTCAGGTTAGAGATTAATGAGGTGTTGGCTTTAAGACCTACCTGTAGTAGACTGAGTTCATCAGCAAACTAAGCGATCGACAGTTGAGTAATATAACTTAACTGTTGCAATGTTTGTTGTTATCGATCTAAACCTCGGTATTACTCCTCCTGCATTCAAAATCAGGAAGAGTAAAAAGAGAAAAGATGGTTGATTAAATAAAGCATTGAAAACCCATTCAGGATAATACCAATGAGTGTAGTATTAGATAATCCCCTTGAGCTGTGGCCAACCAGTAGCTTGGATGAAAAGCAAGCGGTAATTCGTGCTGTTTATAAGCAAGTGCTGGGAAATCCCCATGTTATGGAAAGTGAGCGGCTGGTTACGGCTGAATCTCAGTTGACCCTAGGGGAGATTACTGTGCGTGAATTTGTCCGTGAAGTGGCTAAGTCTGATTTCTATCGCAGTCGCTATTTTGAGACTTGCGCTCCCTATCGGTTTGTTGAATTGAATTTCAAGCATCTGTTGGGACGTGCGCCAGTCGATCAGGCAGAACTTTCGGAACATATTACTCTGTGTATTGAGCAAGGTTATGATGCCGAAATCGATTCCTATATCGATAGTGTGGAATACCAAGAGAAGTTTGGAGACAATATTGTTCCTTATTATCAAGGTTCAATTAGCCAAATCGGACTAAAGCAAGTTGACTATAACCGCACTTTGTCTTTATATCAAGGTAATGCGGGGGTAGATAGCGCATTTAAAGGTTCTCGGTTGGTACAAGATGTGGCTACCAATTCAGCAACAAAAATTAAGTTGCCCTCTACTGGTGGTCGTGTAGCTGCCTATCAAGATGCAACTGAGAAGACCTTTGAGATTCTGGTAACCGGATCTAAGTTTGACTGTCCCCGCCATGTTAGTACCACTCGATATTTAGTCTCCGGAGCGAAAATGACTCCCCAAATCCAGCGGATTCATCGGGCCGGTGGTAAGATTGTGAGTATTACAGAAGTGGCTTAAGAACAGCCATAATACTGTGCCCTGGTAGTCAATTATTGGATAAATAAGCAAGGGGTTTTAACCCCTTGTTTTGATCTAGAGAGTTGAAAAGTTCTGAGTGGAGAGAGCTGTGATACCCCCAGTGGCTTGTCAAAAAATGCGAAACTGGATCAGAAATCGCTATTTAATCTGTTCTGGTAGTTTTTTTATATTTCAAAGTGTAGAATATTCAGCGGTAGAACGATTTGAAGAATGTGTATCGAGTTTGGGCGGAACGTTGATTTCTGTGGAACCAGCTCGGCGGGTCTGGATTGGTCAACATCGACAGGTAATTTTGTATCAAGCCAAGGCTAGCTTGCACACCCCTAATCATAATTTAAAACAGTATTGGTTACAATACGGTAGTTTTTATACGAAATTTAATGACCCTTGTGGGGAGGATAACTAAGAGGGTAGATAATTAATACTCAAGAGTTGGCGATCCGGAAATTGCAACTGATTTATTCGGTTCACCTCCTAGTCAATTGGCTAAAAAGACCGATACCCTCACAGGTAATATCTGTCATAATTCGCGCCAGATGGGGGAAATGGTTATGTTTGAGTGGATGATGCCAACATTAAGTGAACTTTTAGGGGGATCGGAACCGATCGCCAATCGTCAAAATAAGGCTGAACGATCTTGGTGTGGAGCGATCGCCGCTTTAAATGATTTGCTCGATCGAGATGAACTTTCCCAAGGCTTAATCCTCTGTAGCTCTCCCATTCTGACCCATCCCCATCCCCAGATTACCTCTTGGCTGTTTTTACCTCTGCAAGAAACTCATTCTTTGCTGTTTAAACTGCCTCCAGCTCCTTCCCAATCGGGAGGCTTACCCCTCGCTCCAGTTGGCTCTTCCTCTATCTACGGTGGCGCTCCTCTCTCGTCTGATGAATCATCTTGTCCGCTCACTGCCAAAACCCTATTAGCCCCTCAAGATCCTCTACACTATGAACAATTTGCTGTAGTGTTAACCCCTTCATTGAGTTTGGTTATGGCGATCGCTCCCCAAACGACTGGAGAGCTGGGATTTCAGTTTTCCTTTGACCCCCAGGATGTTGAACGGGCTTGGAATGCATTGCGATCGCGGGTTTGCCTAACTGGGACTCCAGAAGATGTGCAGCATCTCGATAACCTCTATCACCAGTTTCCCCCCGTTGCTCCAGGGTATCAAACGGTGACGGCATTTAGTCGGTTGATGGTTCAATATCTCCCTGAACCTTCGGTTGCGGTATCGACTGCCGATCGATCTTCGGAGGGAGTGCAAAAGCCAACGCCCCCATCACCGACAACAACAGCCTCTCAACCGGATCTAGAATTACTTCAGGCGATCGCCCATGGAGTCAAAACTCCCTTGGCGACAATTCGCACCTATACTCGCCTGTTGCTCAAACGCTCTAATCTACCCCCTGAAGTGTTGAAGCGTCTGCACACCATCGATCGCGAATGTACGGAACAGATCGATCGCTTTAATCTCATTTTCCGGGCTGTAGAACTGGAAACTACACCCACCAAATCGCAATCTACCCAGTTAACCACAACGTCTCTAGCCCAGGTGTTTCAGGAGGGTATTCCTCAATGGCAAAAACAAGCCGGTCGTCGTAATGTAACCTTAGATGTGGTTTTACCTCAACATACACCTACAGTCGTCAGTGACCCTCATTTATTGGATCAAGTGTTAACCAATGTGATTCAGAATTTTACCTCGACATTGCCCACCGGTTCCCATGTTCAAGTCGAAGTGACTCCCGCAGGCAATCAACTGAAATTACAATTAATCTCAGAAACACCTCAAGCTTGCCCTAGTTTGTCTCCTTTTAAAGCATTGGGTCAAGTATTGATGTTTCAACCAGAAACGGGGAATTTGAGCCTGAATTTGAGCGTCACCAAAAATCTGTTTGAGGCGATCGGGGGCAAACTTTTGATCCGTCAACGACCGAAGCAAGGAGAAGTGATGACGATCTTCTTACCTATTCGATAATAAGTAACCATTAAGGAGGAAGAATACGATGTCTCTGACTGTTAAAGACCTAGAACAACTGCAAACCCAATTAAGCGATGCTCATCTGGACTATAGAACCGAATTAGTAGATGGTAAAATTATTGTTATGGGATTATCTGATTATGTTTCCGAAGTGATTATTGCCCGATTAATCTTTTTCTTACAAAATTGGGTAATTCCCAGATCTTTGGGTTATGTTACCGGCTCTTCGGCAGGGTTTCGCCTACCAGATGGCAATTTACGGGGGCCAGATGTTTCTTTTGTTCCTGCCCAGAAAATGCGTCAAGCTCCCCGTGCTTTTGCCGAACTGGTTCCAGATTTAGCCATTGAAGTTCGGTCAGCATCTGACAAGATTAAACCCTTAGTGGCAAAACTGGAGAAGTTTTTAGAGTTAGGAAGTCAAGTTGGAATTTTAGTTGACCCCAAAAATCTAATAGTGACGGTTTACCGTGCGAACAGTAAACCCGTTGTTCTCAGCAGTGAAGATACTTTGACTATTCCAGAATTATTGCCGGGTTGGGAACTTTCAATTGCCGAAATTTGGCCCCCAGTGTTTGATGAAGAACTGTAATACAGCGCTTTGCGCTGT
>DDLS01000178.1 GCA_002340255.1 Cyanobacteria bacterium UBA2566 | reverse complement strand
GGGATGAACATCTTCGGGGTTCAAATCCCTCTCTCCGTCTGAAATAACTCTAGCAGAGAGACTATTACCCTCAGAAGGTATTCAATACCTTCAACTAGGATACATATTTCTTTAATGTTATTAGTAGTCAATTGAGACTTATCGTTGACGGGTTTATGACTACTTCCCACCTCCCATTAAATAGAGTAGGGCCATTCTCACGGATACTCCACTGCTGACCTGTTGGGAAATGAGACTAAATTGGGGATCGTCCATGAGATCGGAGCTAATTTCAACCCCTCGATTCACGGGGCCGGGATGGAGAACTTTTACACTTGGTTTACAGAGTTTGAGCCGATCGCGGGTAATGCCAAAGCGATGATGGTATTCCCTGGCACTGGGCAGTAAATGTTGAGTCATGCGCTCTTTTTGCAGGCGCAAGGTCATGACAAAATCAGCATCCTGTAGGGCGGGTTCGACTGACCAATGGATAAAGACTTTTCCAGGGCGCTCTTGGAACTGGCTAGAAGTATATTGGGCGAAGAATTGGGGTAATAATGTTGGAGGAGCGGCTAAGTGAACTTCACAGTCAGTGGCGGTTAAACTCCAGAGATTGGAACGAGCGACCCGAGAGTGAATAATGTCCCCAACAATGGCAATTTTTTTACCGGAGAGTAACTCTAAACGGGGAGATTGGGGATCGAGTAAGAAGCAAAGGGTAAAGAGATCGAGTAAGGCTTGGGAGGGGTGTTCGTGTTGACCATCTCCGGCATTGAGAACGCCAACATGGGTATCGAGGCGATCCAGTTCAGCCGCGATCGCCTGGGGAACCCCTGCTTCTTTATGGCGAATGACCATAATATCCGTTCCCATGGCTAAATAGGTTTTAGCTGTATCGAGAATGGTTTCTCCTTTGGAGAGGGAAGAGGAACCGGGAGCAAAATTGAGGGTATCAGCCGATAAGCGTTTGGCGGCTAGCTCAAAACTGCTGCGGGTGCGGGTGGACGGTTCAAAGAAGAGGTTGGTTACCACTCGTCCCTGGAGGGTGGGGAGTTTTTTGGCTTTTTTCGTTGGTCGAGAAAGGACATCAGAAAAACTGGCGGCTGTCTGTAAAACGGTATTGTAATCGTCTGGGGTAAAGTCAGCTAGCGAGAGGATATGAGGGTGGTTAAAGGTCATGGTTAGGTCATAGGTAATAGGGAAATGGCCATAGCTACTCTACAGGAAATTCGGCGGATCAAATGCAGGTTTCTATGAATGAGATGAAGAGCTACTCGAACTTATTCACGACTTCTTAATTATTATGCTCCTTCTCTTGAACCGTCTAGGAGCGATCCCCCTGAGTCTGGCGATCGCTCTCACTGTCATTGGATGCACCTCTAGCCATTCCACGGAATCCACACCTACCCCTGCACCAGTCCCCAAAATTTCCCAAAGGCTTGAACCGACTCCTGCGGTGGAGATGATCGAGATGACGATATACCAACTCGATCCCTTCTGTGAATCGTTTGTGGAGAAGTCGATCCAAGTCCCTCAGCAAAATGCTCTACAAGCAACTATCCATAACTTGATCGAACAGGGAACAACCGCCGATTTTGCGATCGCCGGCTATCGCTTGCAACCCAACCGAACAGACAATAGCCTTACGATTGATTTTCGCCTCTCTCCCCAATCTCAGCGTCTGTTTGTCTCCCTCTCCACTTGCGAAAGAATGGCTCTATTGGGCAGTTTAAAGGAAACTTTAACCCAATCTTCTAGATGGAATATTGAGGAGGTGAAATTTACAGATCGCGGTGTACCCATTGGGTTTTGATGATAAGCTTTAAAGAATAATCCATTGTTTTCAAGATTGGTATTGTGGCATATAACATTGGCTTGCTAGGCTTAGGAACCGTAGGAGCAGGAACGGTTGATATTTTACTGAACCCGGAAGGACGGCATCCCCTCTTAGGTGACCTAAACCTGTATCGGGTTGGTGTTCGAGATCTGAATAAACCCAGAGCGGTGAAACTGCCAGATGAGTTGCTCACCACCGATCTCGAAGCCATTGTCTCTGATGAAGCGGTGGATATTGTGGTGGAATTAATCGGTGGTTTAGAACCGGCGCGATCGCTCATTCTTCAGGCGATCGCCCATGGAAAGCATGTGGTGACCGCTAATAAAGCCGTGATTTCCCGATATGGTGATGAAATTTATGATGCAGCGAATGCGGCGGGCGTGTACGTGATGCTGGAAGCGGCTGTGGGCGGCGGGATTCCGGTGATTAATCCCCTGAAGCAAGCCTTGGGCGTGAACCGAATTCAATCCGTGATTGGTATTATTAATGGTACGACTAATTATATTTTGTCCCGGATGCAGCAGGAAGGATCGGACTTTGGAGAGGTTCTGGCGGATTCCCAGAGTTTAGGCTATGCGGAAGCCGATCCCACGGCGGATGTGGATGGTTGGGATGCGGCGGATAAGATTGCCATTTTAGCGGCTCTAGCCTTTAGCGGTCGAGTAAAACGGGAAGAAGTACATTGTGAAGGCATTCGTTCGATTAGTGCAGCCGATATAAGTTATGCGGAAAAACTGGGATTTCGGATTAAACTTTTGGCGATCGCCCGTCGAGATCCGTCCCCAGATGCGATCGATCATCTCCAAATTCGCGTCCATCCCACCCTCGTTCCCCTAACCCATCCCCTTGCCAGTATCAATGGCGTGTTTAACGCCATTTTAGTTGAAGGAGACCCCATCGGGCCGGTGATGTTCTACGGCCAAGGAGCAGGAGCCGGGCCAACAGCTAGCGCGGTTACATCCGATATGATTAATATTGCGGCTATCCTGAAAACGGAAACTGAACCCATTCCGCATCCTCTCCTGAGTTGCACCCATCAGCACTATTGCACCCTCACTCCAGTTGAGGAATTAGAGAGTCGCTTTTATATCCGCTTAATTGCCAAAGATCGCCCCAAAGTCATTGGTCATCTGGGTATGATTTTCGGCGAGCATGGGGTGAGTTTAGAGTCTGTGGTACAAATTGGATTCAGGGAAGATTTAGCGGAAATTGTGATTGTTACCCATGAAACCCGTGAAGGCAATTTTAGAGAAGCCTTAGCAGAAGTCGAAGATTTGGAGGAGATTGACACGGTACCGAGTGTTATTCGGGTTTTATAAGTGCTAGGGAATAGGGAATAGGGAATAGCTAGATTGAGTCTGTTGTTTACTCCCTCCATTCTCTTACTACAGCGCGAAGTGCGATATTGCCTCTATTGTTTGTGAAAATGATCGTAAATATTCTGTGCTAAATTAGGGCCGATTCCGGGGACTTGTTGGAGTTGTTTGGTGCTGGCTTGGGCGATCGCCCCGTTGTTAACGATGGAACCTATATTGGCTAAAATCTACTAATGGGTTGCAGCCTCTTTGGGTGAAAACATTTGACCATCTTCTTGCTTGTAAATTTCCTGCTCTCGCTGGATAAAAATATCAGCTAAGGCACCATAGGCTTCAGTCCAAGCTTCAAGAATTTCTGGTGTTGCAGCTTCACCCAGAACATCTTTCATTGCAGCAATCAGACATTCTCCAATAACGGGGTATGTTTCAGGCAGAATTTTAGAATTGACGTGAACATGGGCAATGCGCTCAACGGCCTTACTCAATTCATCTAATTGGTCGATGTGTTGAGCATAAGCATAAACTGATGCCGCTAATTTGCGTGCCTGCTTACGACCTGCTTCTATATCCTTCATCCAGGTGTTTTCAAAGAAACGTCTGATGTCTGGACGCTCTTCAAAGGCAATTTCGTACATTCTTTGAGTGATCTGTGTTCCATACTCCTTAACAACTGGAGTGGTGGCTTTAACGATGTCAATAGTTGTTTGTTTCATCACGTCAATCCAAATCAAGCTTTAATAATACCATTTATTGTTGATGAAAATAATCGTAAATGTTCTGTGCCAAATTGGGGCCGATTCCGAGGACTTGCTGGAGTTGTTTGGTGCTGGCTTGGGCGATCGCATCTAAAGACGGAAAATGTTTGTATAATTGCTTTTGTCGCTCATACCCTAATCCAGGGATTCCATCTAAGCGGGAACTGAGGAGGCGATCGCCCCGTTGTTGACGGTGGAAGCTTACGGCAAAGCGATGGGACTCATCTCGAACCCGACGCAGTAACTGCACACCGGGTTGATCGCGTTCGGTGGGAAGAGGAGCAGAATCGCCCGGTTGAAAGATTTCTTCCTCCTGTTTGGCTAAACTAATTACTCGCAAATCTGGTAACAATTCTAACTGAGAGAGGACAGAAATCACCGCAGATAACTGACCTTTTCCTCCATCAATGAGCAGTAAATCGGGAAAATCTGGGTTTCCTTGACGGGGAAGTTGGGTATTGTCTAGAAAGGGGCGAAATCGACGGTTAATGACTTCTGCAAGGGAGGCAAAATCATCGGAATGACCGGGTTGAACTGCTGGATTTTTGATCTTATAATGGCGATAATATTGTTTCGCTGGCATCCCATTAATAAAGACCACCTGAGACCCCACCGCATTTGACCCTTGCAGATGGGAAATATCGTAACCTTCGATGCGTCGGGGAAGTTCGGGTAAGTTGAGGATGGCGGCTAAATCAGTGAGACTTTGTTGGACGCGATCGCCAAATTTTTGCATCCGTTTTAGCTCGGCTTGGGCATTGCGATAAACTAAATCAATCAGTTCTGCCTTACTTTGCCGTTGCGGAACATGAATCGTAACCTTCTTACCTTTGTGATTGTGCAGAAATTCTAGCAGAAACTCGGCATCTTGTAAAGGGTATTGCACTAAAATTTCCGTCGGAATTTCCAGGGATTCAGCACTTTGGTAATGCTCCTCCAAAACCCGTTGCAAAATTGCCCCCGGTTCTCCAGATTGGGCAAAGAACCCCAAGCGACCTACTAATTTACCGCCCCGAATTTGGAACAACTGAATACAGCAGCGTTCTGCGTCCTGTTCCAGGGCGATCGCATCCCGTGAAACGCGATCGTCTGATAAATCGACCTTTTGACTCGCATTTAGCGCTTGCAACCCTTGAATTTGATCTCGCAATTGAGCCGCCAATTCAAAATTGAGAGCCTCTGACGCTTCCTGCATTTGCTGCCTCAATTCCTCCACCAACTCAGCCGTTCTCCCTTGAAAAATCATGGCAATTTTTTGCATCATTTGCCGATAATCTCCCACCTCAACCAATTGTTGACAAACTCCCGGACAGCGCCCTATATCATAATTAAGGCAAGTTCGGTCTTTATAAAGCGGTTTCGGTCGCTGGCGTTGGGGAAAAATTCGCTTAATTAAATCCAATGTTTGCCGCAATTGTCCCCCATCCACATAGGGGCCATAGTATTTATCTTTCGGTTTTCTGGCTTTGCGCTTGCGGGTAATAAAAATATGGGGATAGTTATCCGACCAAGTAATACAGACATAGGGATACTTTTTATCATCCTTAAGCAGAACATTAAATCGCGGTTGATGACGCTTAATCAGCGTCGATTCTAGAGCCAGCGCTTCCGCTTCTGTATCCGTAATAATCCATTCAATATCACTGATTTTCCGTACCATTAAGGCAATGCGAGCATTATGGCTGGTAAAATCGCGAAAGTAGGAGCGAACGCGGGTTCTTAATTGTTTCGATTTACCGATATATAAAATCGAGTTCCCCGCATCTTTCATTAAGTAAACCCCAGGTAGTTTGGGGATTTCTTGTAAATACTGCTGTTGGCGCTCTGGATTTTCACAGAGCAACTCTGAGTTGTTCTTATTGGTCATAATAAACTTAGGAAACACTGGGAGCCAGAAACCAGGCTTCTTACTCCTCACAACCGCTCAAACATCACCCGATAAACCGGCTCACCTTTGGCATAGGTCGCAATTTCTCGCTCCGTTTGTACGGGTAAAGGATTCTCCTCTAACCAGTCATGGGAACGGCTAAAGTCAGCGTGCTGATCGAATAAACTTCGCATCTGTAATGCCACATCTTCCACATCAGATTGCAGAAAAACCTGACCCCCAGAACTCATAAACTGAGAGAGAATATCGACCACTTCATCCTGAACCACGCGCCGTTTTTGATGTCGATGCTTAAACCAAGGATCGGGAAATTGGATGCTCGCATAATGTAGAGTATTTTCGGGTAGAGACGTGAGGATATCTTTTAGGGATATATTGACATTACAAAAAAGATAATGGAGATTCGTTAAATTCTGGCGATCGCGCCATTCATTCGCTTCTGTCACTAGAGGTTCCCGAATTTCTAGCCCTAGGAAGTTCCAGTCCCCTCTCTGTTGCGCTATTTCCCACAAAAAGCGCCCCCGTCCACAACCAATATCGAGATGGAGAGGATACTGTAAATGGGGATAAATTTCTGACCAATTGGGAATCCCGACCGGCTCTTGAAATTTGCGGCTTAATGGATTAACATGCTGACGCACACGCACTCGTGCCAAATTTTAACCCCCTTTTATTCTCTCCTAACTCCTATGCATAAGACCAAATTCTGGCCCACTCTAGGAACTTATGTAGCACTGGCGATCATAGCATTTATGATGCTCTTGCCGCTACTGTGGTTAGCCAGTACCTCCCTAAAATCAGCCGGTGAAAATATCTTTCAATTCCCGCCCCAACTGATTCCAGAACAGCCAACACTGAGCAATTTTATTGAGGTCTGGAAAACGAACCCCTTTGACCGCTACTTATTCAATAGTTTCTGGATTTCTGCTTTGACAGTGGCACTGAATTTACTCTTTTGTTCCCTGGCAGCTTATCCTTTGGCAAGACTCAATTTTCAGGGACGGCAACTGATTTTTAGCCTGATTGTGGCCACGATTTTAATTCCCTTTCAAATTGTAATGATTCCTCTCTATATTTTAATGGTACAATTGGGGTTGAGAAACACGTATTTAGGTGTGATGTTGCCGTCATTAGCTTCTGCATTCGGGATTTTCTTATTACGACAAGCGTTTCAAGGTGTACCGAAAGAATTAGAAGAAGCAGCACATATGGATGGCTGCTCAGAATGGGAAATTTGGTGGTGTGTAATGTTGCCTGCCATTCGCCCAGCTTTAGTCACTCTAGCGATTTTTGTGTTTATTGGAGCGTGGAGTGATTTTTTATGGCCTCTAATTATTTTAGACCAACCGGAAATGTTTACCCTTCCCTTGGGGGTGCAACGGTTAGCAGGAACATTTTCCCTAGATTGGCGTTTAATTGCGGCGGGATCGATGATTTCGATTTTACCAATTTTACTCCTTTTTATGTTCGTGCAACGATATATTATGTCTACGGATGCTAGCAGTGGTTTGAAAGGTTAGGTGAGCGATCTCCAAATCATCGTCGGCTGGACAGGGAAAAAGTAGAGGCGGGTTTCGCTGCGCGACATGAAACACCAATATTTTCGTCCTCACACCCAGGTTTTCCTGAACCCGTGTACTATACCTACTCTTCGAGTGATGTTAAAACACTCATTAATTGTGGGATATCCTGTTGTACTACATCCCAAACCATGCGGACATTAACCCTATTGTAATCATGAACAACAACATCGCGCATACCGGCCACTTCTTGCCATTCAATTTGTGGATAATTTTGTCTAAATTCAGCAGATAAGCGCTTGGTTGCTTCACCAATAATAGTAATACGACGAATTACCGCATCTTGCTTTTCTTCATTAGCACAAAACTCTTTAAATGTCACTCCATCTGTATAATTACAAATCTTGCGCGCAGCTTCGAGAATATCTAAAATGTACTCTTTATCTCGTTGCATAAATCACCTGAAAAGAACGTAATATATTACCAACACGAATATAATTAGGATCGTCTAAAAGAGCCGTTTTACAAACCAAATCAACTGGACGATGAAATAAATCTTCTAACTCATATTTCATGCGGACAAGTAAAAGGAGATTTTGGCGAGCAGTTTCTCCATAAGTAAATAATACATCAACATCGCTCGGATCGCTGCCAGTTTTCCGGAAATCTTCTCGCAAAATTGAGCCAAATAGAGCAAATTCGACAAGCTGCCACTTTTGACAGAATGCTTCTATGTCCTCTGGTGTCGCATTGAGACGCTGATAAATCAAGTCGAGAGATAATTGCGGTTGGGTCTGAGTTTGAGTTTCCTGTGGCCGGGTCATGATTTCTAGGTTTTAGTTTTGCATTTTTACGATTTAAGGGTTAAAATATTTATATCTAATTGGGTTGAAGTCCCATCAATTGGTTTTGGTTTTTTGTGATTTTATAAAACAGTCGTGATTGAACAGCAGTTATATCAAGACGGGATAGAAAAGGCAAATCAAAAGGATTTTGAGGGAGCGATCGCCCTTTTCAATGAAGCGATCGCCCTCAATTCAGATTGGGCAGATCCTTACTACCAAAGAGGTTTAGCCTACTTTGACTCTGGAAAAATTCACCCTGCTATCTCCGATTATAGCCAAGCTCTAGAGCGCGATCGCTACCATAGTCAAGCTTACTATGCCCGCGCCCTTGCCCGCATTAGCCTCAAAAACCTCCCCGGAACCCTGGAAGACATCAATTGGGTAATTCAGCTCAAACCTGATTTTGCTGCTGCATATCAACTGCGAGGGACGGTTGAGCGCAAACGGGGTAACCTTCAAAGTGCGATCGCCAACTTTAAACAAGCTGCCCATCTTTATTTAGACCAAAAAGACAAAGAAAACGCCAGTCGTTGTCTTGCTCTCATGCAGCAACTCAAACCCAAAGACAACTCCCCAAAACCTACCGCACCATCCCTACCTTTAGTCACCCAATCTAACTTTTATCAAAACCTAATCGACAAAGCGCAACAAGGAAAACCCCAAGAAGCCAAAGAAGAACTCAATTGGATCTTAAAAACCGATCCCAATGATGCTCGCGCCTATGGTTTTCGGGGAATTATCTATTGTCAACTGGGCGATTATAAAAGCGCTATTTCTGACTTTAATTGCGCCCTTTCGCTGAACTTTAAAGACCCGATAATTTATCGCAATCGAGGCAAAGCACGTTCCCAGATTAGCGATCATTTAGGCGCGATTGAAGACTTTAATCAAGCATTGAATACTGAGAGTAACGATCCCCTGATTTACATTGCCAGAGGAGATGCGTATCGCTTAACCAGCCACTACGCTCAAGCCATCCAAGACTATAGCGCTGCCCTCAATCTCGATCCCAATAATGGCACAGCCTATTATAGCCGAGGACTTGTCCATGTTTGCTTAGAAGAAATGGGTGAAGCTATTGCCGACTATCAACGGGCAGCCAGTAAGTTTTGCGAACAAGAAAAATGGTCAGACTATAATCAGTCCATATCTCAACTCAAGAAACTGCAAAAAGCCGTACCTCAAACCAACACGATTCAACTCGAATCTTTGCTACGTCAACGATTATTGCGTCTAGTGGGAGGACATTGGGAAATTGCCCAACGACTGATCGATCAAGCGAAGCAAGATTATCCAGGAATGGCTCAAGAATGGTATCTGGAAAAAGTGATTACAGATTTAGAGCAGAGGTAGTATTAATTAAAAATTAAAAATTAAAAATGGATCTTGGTCGTTGTTCAGCAGTAGATAGAGAAGACAAACGTGGGCCAAAAAACTGGGTTTCTAGGACAATTTTGGATAAGATCGGGGGGAAGTGACGATGAGCGATAATCCTCCTGTGGATGAGCAATTTTTGTTTATAGTTGATACTCCGATTGGCTTTCAAGTTCAAACAACAGCGAGTTACTGGGAATTGATTACTACGATTAAGCATCCGATCATGGAGGGAAGGTTAGAAGATGTGAAAGAAACATTGACTCATCCTGATGTCATTCATTTGAGTAAGAGTGATTCCCAAGTTTATTTATTTTATAGAACTGATGGGGATAGAAGATGGGTCTGTGCAGTCACTAAACGATTAAATGATAATGGATTTTTGATTACGGCTTATCGTACCAGTTCAATTAAAGAAGGAGAAAAGATATGGCCAAAGTAAAAGTTTTTCATGACACTATTGGCAATACGTTAGTGGTTTGGTTCGATGAACCAGACGATGAGTATGAAGTAGAAGAAACGGGAGATGAAGTGATTTTGATGAAGAATAGAGAGGGTCGAGTTATTGGGTTTGAAAAGTTGAACTTTGTTAGAGGTGATGCTGGTAGAACTCAAGTTAATTTTGAGGCAATTACGGTTAATTAGCTGCTGGTTTGAAAACTGCCCTCTAACCAATACCAGTTGTTTCGGCTGTCGCCTACATGAAACTTGTTAATTGATATAACACCATGAGTTTAATTATTTCTGATGAAATTGTTGCCGCTAGTGGTTGGTGAGTTGAAGAAAAAGGAGGAGAAGATGATGACACCAGTGGAATTAAGAGAAAAAGGCTATCATATTTTAGTGAGTCATTTGGGGCAGACTGATGCCATTCGCTTTTTGCAACAAATGGGATGGGGACAGGGGAACTATACTGAAGAACGGTGTGAAATTTTAGAGTCAGTTACGCGGGAGGAGTTTTTGCAGGATTTATAGAAAATCAGAAGTCTTTAGACAAGCGATCAAGAAACCGGGTTTCTACGAGAACTTGAGAGCTGATTCCTAAAGGAAATCTTCAGAAGGCTATAATCCTTATATATCAATGGTTTGAGCCTGGATTGGTCAGAATTTACTATTTTAGTGAACCTCTTGCTGTTATGCACTTTCCGCGACTTCGGGAATCAGCTCTGAGATAAGAGCGAAAAACTTGGGCAGAAACCCGGTTTCTGGGTTAAAGGGATGGAGTAAAATGGGGGTACTATCCTGAAATGCATCATGCTAACCACGGAAACTGAAATCTTAGCTATCCTTCGGAATCTACCCCAACCTGCCCTGGAAGAAGCAAAAATATTCTTAGACTTTTTAGCTTGGCGGTATCAAAACACCTCGCCCAAAGGAGCAACTTTAATCGCCAGTCTGCGGGGAAAAGCCACAGGGGAGATGACCACTGATGAGATTCTGAATTTAACGCGGGGTGAGGCATGACAAATTTCCTCGTCGATAGCAATGTGATTCTGGATGTATTAACGGAAGATCCCCATTGGTTTGACTGGTCAGCAGCGCAACTGACCGATTATGCCCAAACCGGAACACTGCATATCAACCCTATTATTTATGCAGAAGTATCCATTGGTTTTCAAGATGTAACGGAAGTGGAATCAGTATTATCTTCTCGCTTTTTTCAGAGAGACGGATTACCTTATGAGGCGGCATTTTTAGCCGGTCAAGCCTTTTTGCAATATCGTCGTAGGGGTGGGGTAAGGCGATCGCCTTTGCCGGATTTTTATATTGGCGCTCATGGGTTCGTGTGTCGGTACACCCTACTCACTCGTGATGCTACCCGTTACCAAACCTATTTCCCGGAACTTCTCCTCATCAGTCCCTAAGTTAAGCTAGGTAGGGTTTCGACAGGGAGTAAGGATTAAGGTATATTAAGAATTGTGAACTTGTTCCCCTTACTGTATAACTAGCCGTGGCTTTCCTTAATCCCCTATTGCGTCGTTATCCCTCACTCTCTGAACTGCCCACCCTCTGGGCTGATAGCATGACTATTCTATGGGGAGAATGGCTAGATTTACGGGTTAGACTTGCACCAGTGGCTGCATCCGGCTTAGTTTCTCCCTTAATCTATATTCTTGCTTTTGGTCTGGGACTTGGTTCTACCCTCGACCGAGCGATGACTCCCCCCATAGGAAATAGCTATCTAGAGTTTATTTTACCAGGGATGGTCGCCCTTTCTTCAATGACCATTAGTTTTGCCGGAACGGTATTTTCCATTTGTGGGGAACGTCTGTATACAAAAAACTTTGAGGAAATGTTGTTAATGCCGGTTCATCCGTTGGCATTATATTTGGGTAAAATGCTGGCGGGAGTGGTACGCGGGTTAATGACTTCGGGTTCTGTGATTTTAGTCGCGGTTCTATTTACGGGCAAGTTTTGGAGCTTTCTAAATCCGTTATTTTTAGTCCTGATTATCCTTAACTGTGCCGTTTTCGCTGGCTTAGGGGTATTAGTGGGATTACAGGTGAAATCGTTAGAAACTGTAGGGCTTTATAATAATTTTCTGATTATCCCCATGTCGTTTTTAGGGGGGACATTTTTCGATCCATCTACCCTGCCCACGGTTCTGAAAGGAATTGTTTATTTACTGCCTCTAACTTATACTACGTTAGGCTTACGATCGGCTGCCTATGATATCGGTCAGTTTCCCTGGTATTCTATTCCAGCATTGCTGCTTATGGCGATCGCTCTTTCCCTAGTTGGCGCTCGTCAGTTTACCACCCAACAAGACTAAACGACATAGCAGAGAAGGAGTTGATTAGGACAGTTAGGTTATGGTTTGAGGCAATAGGCAATAGGCACGAATAGCAATTGAAAATGTCGTAACTCCCCCTTTCTCTGCTATAGTACTTCCCGCTAGCGAATAGGGAATACAGTATTGTTGTAGAGTACAGTGTAACCCTAGGAAAGAGAGTCGCTCTATCCCTAAACAATATTGACAAAGCGGTTCTCGTTTAGAGTGTTAACCGTTACCTTTTCTAGGATGGCTAAAACCTGGTTATTGCTGGAAATAATCGTATTGTCACCATTTTGGGCTAGGGTGAGCTGAGTATAAGTTAAGCCTGTCGATAATCCGAGGCGATCGCCAGCGGAAAAGTCCATGATGCGATCGCCTCCTTCTCCTATTGCCAGCACAAAGAGATCGTTGCCTCTATCCCCAAATAATACATCATCCCCAACTCCTCCTAACAAGATATCATTGCCTTGACCTCCCCAAAGGCTATCATTTCCCTCCTGTCCTCGTAAATTATCATCTCCTTGATTTCCGAGTAGCCAATCGTTTCCTAAATTACCGTGAATGCAATCATCGCCCAAATCACCGAACAAGGTATCATGTCCTTCCCCCCCAGCCAGGCGATCGTTATCCTGTCCAGCATGGACAACATCATCCCCTAAACCACCATCGAGAAAGTCATTTCCCATATTCCCAGACAGAAAATCATTGCCATCATTACCTTCTACAATATCATTCCCCCTCTCTCCAAATATCACATCATTTCCTTCACCCCCGCGCACCCCATCATTTCCTTGTCCACCATGAATCCAATCATTCCCCAACCCCCCATCAACCCAATCCGTTCCTTGATTGGCACTTAACCAATCATCTCCACTTTCACCATAAATATTATCATCACCTTGCAGAGCAATAACCCAATCCTCACCCTCTCGTGCCCAGAACGTTTCGCTCTGATTATTTCCCAATAAAATATCGTTAAAACTCGTTCCTTCTCTGGTAATTCCTATCATATTCAGTGCCGGAAAAACAGGAGGAGAACTCAAGAATGGACAACTTAAGGATACTGGAGAATTAGAAGGAGGAGAAACCGGAACTTGAGGATTAGGTGAAGAAGGAACAGGAGACGGAGATGGTGATGGCACTACCGCCACATCATTATCAGTTATCGTTCCCACGCCTTGAGCATCGGCAATGGTAGCATTAGTGGTATTAGATAAGTCAACGGTGAAGGTTTCATTGCTTTCGTCTAAGCTGTCGTCGGAGATGTTAACGGTAATATTTTTACTCGTTTCTCCCGCCGCGAAGGTTAAGCTACCACTAGCGCTGGTGTAATCATTTCCAGCTATAGCCGTACCATCGCTACTGGCATAATCTACGGTAATAGTCTGGGCACTGGCTGCATCGAGGGAAACGGTGAATGTTGCTGTGCCCGCATTTTCGTTTACAGTTACGTCGGAGATCGATAAGTTAGGTTGTCCATCATTGTCGGTTATTGTCCCCACGCCTTGAGCGTCGCTGATACTGGCGTTAGTGGCGTTGGATAAGTCAACACTAAACGTTTCATTGCTTTCGTCTAAGCTATCATCGGTTAGGTTAACGGTAATAGCTTTACTCGTTTCTCCCGCTGCGAAGGTTAAGCTACCACTAGCGCTGGTGTAGTCACTTCCGGCTATAGCTGTACCATCGCTACTGGCATAGTCTACGGTAATATTTTGGCTGCTGGCTGCATCAAGGGAAACGGTAAAGGTGGCTGTGCCCGCATGTTCGTTTACGCTTACGTCGTTGATGGATAGGTTGGGAGTATTGTCATTGTCGGTAATATTCAGTGTGGTTGTATTTTGACTGCCAATGGTGGCATTGGTTAAACTCGCCACACTAAATGTAACCGTTTCATCTGCACCGGGTTCATCGATGCTATCATCATTCACCAGAATATCAACCGTCTTGCTGGTTTCTCCAGGATTAAACGTCACAGTTAGCGGGAAACTACTACTCGTATAGTCCGTTCCACCACCCGTTGCTGTTCCTCCCGTCAGGCTCACTTGTACTGTCGATGTGCTTGTCGTGTTTCCTGTGCGAGTAAGGGTGATAGCACTGCTGGTTCCCACATTTTCAGGGCTGGTGTAACTGGCGGCTGAAAATTGCACTGTGGGAGAGAGCGCAATGTTAAGAGTCGTTGTTGCTGTGGTGCTATTCAGGCTGCCGTCATTAGCTACAAACTCAATCGTTCGCGCAGTTGTATTGGGAGAGGCAGCAGTGTTATTGTATTGTACTGTGCGGAGAACCTGTTGGTAATTCGCTACCGTATCGCTACCGGAGAGAAATAGCACTCCCGTGGCTGTATCATAGCTACCGGTGAGGCTTGTGCCGGAAGTATCGAAACTCAAGACTTCATTGCCAAAATCTAGCAGGTTAGTAATCGTAACCGTAGCATTAGTGAGGTTCGCACCATCATCGGTAACCGTCAAGTTAGTGCTATCGACGATCGCCACTTCTCCCCCACCACTGATAAAGGTAGCGCTATAGTCTATACCAGAGGCTCCACCATTCAAGTCCACAACGGGCGCACTATTGATCCCATTGAATGTGACAATATTATCTGTACTCGTGCTGGCAGTATTAGGGTTTCCGGCAGTGTCGGTTGCTACTCCTGCGGCTAAAGTGGCGATCGCCGTACCATTAGCTGTCATGCCGCTTACCGCCACAGTGTAAGTGGTGCCGCTACCCGTCACCGTACCTGTAGTTGCTCCCGCTGTGCCACCGAGGGTTACATCTCCCGTGGCAAAACCCGTCACTGCTTCGCTAAACGTCACCGTGTAGTTGATGGGCGAACTGGTGGTAGGATCTCCTTGACCTACTGCCTGTTCCACCGTTACGGTGGGTGCGGTAGTGTCGATGACAAGAGCTTTGTTATCCGCCAGAGACTGTCCCCCTGGAATGGTGAGAGTTACGTTATTAGAAGTGGCATCTTGCAAACTTGCGCCACCCGCTAAGGTTAAGCCTGTGGTGTTTAAGTCAGTGCTATTTTGTCCTGTGCCAACAGTGTAGGTTCCTGATACACTGTTGCTGCTAAAAGGAGTAAGAGTGACTGTGCCGCCACTATCTAAATTTAAGGTAAGGTTGCCACCAGCAAGAGTGACGTTTTCCGAGAAGTTGACGGTAACGTTGACAGTGCCTCCGACTCCGAATGTACCATCGGTGGTGGTAGAGGTGATCGAAGTAATGGTGGGAAGTGCGTCGAAGGCTTGATCTCCGGAAGCACTTAGAGTTCCTGTTTTGCTGGCGGAAGTGAAGGTGATATCGCTCAGGTTGGGGGCGGCGATGTTGATGGTGTTGCCCGCAGTGGCTCCAGAGGCGATATCGGCGACGAGGAAGAGTGTGCCAGTGCTGCCGTTGTTGATGGTTTGGGAAAGTCCGGTGAAGGCAAGGGTGTTGCCAGAGGTAACAACGGCTTGGGTTCCTAGGGAGGTATCGCCAGCGTCGAAGGTGGTGTCGGTGGAGTAGAAGAGTTCAAAGCTGTTGGCAACAATATCAGCAGCAGCATAAATGCCACCAGTGGTAAAAGTTGCGCCGGTTAACTGGGCATTGGCAGTGGCGACGGCTAAGTCGAGTTGGTAGAGGGGATGGTTCGTTGTTCCTTGCGCGACATTAGCGGCGGTGATAGTACCAGAGGAAAGGGTGACGGCAGAGAGCGTGCCACCAGGCGAGCCAATATCGCTACCACTGTTTCCACCCGCATTAGCACTGAGATAGCCGGTTCCGAGGGGAGTGGAGCCGCCAGTGGTGCTTAAGGCCCAGTTAGAACCATCTGTATTATCTGCTGTAAGGTCAGTAAGGTAAATAGAAGCACTATTATTATCAACTGGCCAAGGAGCCGTATCGTCATAAGCAACGGTTTCAATGGCGTTAGTATGAGTGGTATGGTCGCCGCTATAGCTGGCAAAGCTATCCCAGAGACTGACGGTATCGCCACCGTTGTTGAGTGCCATATTACCCCAACTGGTTACGCCGATTAAGGTGATGCCGGTTCCCCAGGCAGCTTCAAAGTCAGAAGTACTTACGTCATCGCTGTTGAAGAGAATGGCGCTACTGCCAGCAGCAATAGAACCACTGGCGATGTTGGCGGAGCCATGAGCTGTACCATTGATATCGTCGAGGACATAGCCGGATAAATCGACGGCGCTGCTGCCGGAGTTGTAGACTTCTATCCATTCCCAGTTATCTTCTGCACTGGCAGGGTTGTACATGATCTCGGAGATAACCAGGGGAGAAACTTGGGTTTCGTAGGCTCCGATATCGACTGTGCCGTTGGAGATGCGGTCAAAGCCAGTTCCCCGTTGGTCGGTGGTAATCGTGCCGGGGACATCGGCATTGTTACCGGCATCAAGGGCGGGACTACCGGCAACGAGGGCATGGGTTAGGGTGGGGCCGCCGTTGTTGGCGAGGGTGGTGTTGATGACGGTGTTGGCGGCGACTCCGGTGATGTCTGTGCCACCGAAGCCGTTGCTTCCTGTGGTATCGCCAATGACGTTACGGTTATTGCTGATGAAGGTTCCAAATACATCTGGGTTGGAGGGTCCTGTATTGCCAGCAATGATGGTATTTGTTACATTGACCGTGCCCGTAGAGTTGTTACTAATACCACCACCAAAGCTACCGCCACTGGTAGAATTACTTGATAAAGTGCTATTTGTTATATTAACTGTTCCCGTAGAGTTGTTACTAATACCACCACCAAAGCCACCGCCACTGGTAGAATTACTTGACAAAGTGCTATTTGTTATATTAACTGTTCCCGTAGAGTTGTTGTTAATACCACCAGCATTACCAACCGTGGTAGAATTACTTGATAAGGTGCTATTTGTTATATTAACTGTGCCCGTAAAGTTGTTACTAATACCACCACC
>DDLS01000037.1 GCA_002340255.1 Cyanobacteria bacterium UBA2566 | reverse complement strand
CTCAAAGTGATCGCTACCACTGGGGATGAATATACCCGGTTGCGGGCGGCAGTGAGTTTAGAGAACATCGATCCAGGTAACCCAGAGGCGATCGCGGCGTTGCTCAAAGTGATCGCTACCACTGAGGATGAAAAGACCCGGAGGCAGGCGGCTTGGAGTCTAGGCAAAATCATCACCACCAACCCACAACGCCAAAGTGTTGTCTCTGCTCTCCAACCTCACCTGAGCGATGAAACCTACGAAAACAACTTTGACCTCTTCAAGGAGTGCTACAACCTCCTCTGGAACATTGCCCAAGATCTCCCCTACCCCGACTTCTACCGCGCTTGGCATCATCTCGACACTGCCCCCCATCCCGAAGTCGCCGACCAAACCCCGGTAGGCAAAACCGCCCTCACGGACACCCTCAACGCCCAACTCCTCGACCTCCCCAACCAACTGCACCCCACCCCCCACACCACTCCCGTCTGTGTGGATATCCAACACTTAACCCAAATTACCGATGAAGATAAACTCGCCAAAGCCTTGAGTAACCGCATCTTTAAGCAGCTCTTCCCTGGGCAAACCCTGCCGAAAATTAGCGACTGTTTCGACCTGGAAACGGAACTGATCAACGCCCAACCCCGCCCCCACATTGCCCTAATTCTGCACAACGGCGACCCCCAAGAGTCCCTCCTGCATCTGTGCCAGTTCCTCGCTCCCACCGTCTCCATTGCCTGGATAACCCCCACTCCCCTCGATGCTCCCCTGCGCGGCTTCCCCCCAGATCGGGAGAACTTAGTCTCGGCGCTGCAATCTTGGCTAGACTCCCTGGTGTGAAAAGAAACCGGGTTTCTAAGGACTTTCCTGATGGGATGCCAGATTGGGCAAGAAACCCGGTTTCTCTCTCTTCGTTATTATCGCAAAAATCGAGTAGTGACCACGAAAGTTCAAATTTAGATAAAATATCAGCAAATCCCCTCTTCTCTGTCAGCGCGATCGCTTGCCGACAGTTATCGATTTCCATACTGCCAATATTATAGGTATCATCAGAAGAGATGAATTGACTATAACCCAATATTTGATGCCGATTGGCGATCGCGAATGCCAATCTTAAGGATTAAACTGATAATCGCGCAGCCAAATCTGAATCGCCTCGGAAATGGCGGCTTCTCGACTCTCTGGTAAACGAAGCAACCGCTCCCCATCCGTCACCGCAGACAAGAGTAAGACTAACTCCCATCCCTGTTCAGTCTCGCTCAAAAATAGCCAATAATAGATCTGGCGATCCACAATAGTCAGTCCTTGATAGGTGCGCTCTAAGGAGGTGAGAAACACTTGGCGGGAATTTTCCGGAATCTCTTCTTCAAAGGGAAGAGGTAAAGGGTCAAAATCGGGTTTTCCCACCGTAATGACTGAGGGTAAAGGATTGGGTTTTATCCGGTCGCGCTGACGCTGAATCATCCGATTGGCATAACCGGGAAAATCCCGCACCATATCCTGGATTAACTGCTCAAAATTATCCCCATAGCGCTTCGCGCTAGGGAATAGGGAATGGGGAATAGGGAATAGGATTGTGGTATATGGCTTTGGCGATGCAGCAGTGTCCTCCAATACAGCACTTTGTGCTGTATTGGTTGAGGCAACCCTAACTTCTGAACCTTCATACACAACCCAAGGATGTCCGAGGGTCAATTCCCAGAACAGCATCGGATTTAACCTGTAAGCTCATCAATAATCCGCCTCCAGGCTCCTTGGGGATCGGCAGCCGCTGTGATGGGCCTGCCAATTACCAAATAACTCGCCCCTGCTTTGAGTGCCTCTTGGGGAGTCATCACCCGTCGCTGGTCTCCCCCTTCTGCCCAAGTCGGGCGCACTCCTGGACAAACCAACAGAAACTCCTCACCACAGACGCGCCGTAGCCCAGCCGCTTCCTGGGGAGAACAGACAGCTCCCTGAATGCCCGATTCCTGGGCGAGTAGAGCCATCTGTAGAGCATATTCAGGCAACTCCACAGGCACTTTGAGATCGAAGGCTAAATCCCGCGAATTTAAGCTTGTGAGCAAGGTAATTGCTAAGAGATTCGGAGGGGATAATCCCACTGATTCCGCCCCTTCTCTGGCGGCTTCTAGGGCACGTTGCAAGGCGGTTCGACCGGCCGCTCCATGGACAGTCAGCAAGTCCACCCCATAGCGTCCGGCGGCTCGACTGGCTCCAGCCATGGTATTGGGGATATCATGAAATTTGAGATCGAGAAAAATGCGCTTGTGCCGTTGTTTGAGTTCATCAAGGATGCTGGGCCCACTGCTGACAAATAATTCGAGGCCCACTTTCCAGAACTCGACATCAGGCAATCGATCCAAAAGAGCGATCGCTTCTTCCCGACTTGAAACATCCAACGGCACGATAATGCGGTGGCCAGCCGTCATACATTCCCCTCCTTATTTGACCAACCGCGCAAACTTGTTTTTACCAACCTGCAACACTTTGCCCTCCATCTCCTCAACTTCTTCAAACACTAAATTGGGATTGCTCACTTTTTCCCCAGCTAATTTTACCCCACCGCCTTGGATCAAACGCCTCGCTTCCGAAGACCCCTTCGATAATCCCGCTGCGCTGACAATGTAAAATAACTTGGCTGGAAACTCCACATTTTGCAAACTAAACTCAGGAATCGTTCCCGCTTCCCCTTGACTTAAAGCGGCTTTTTGGGCTTCTAAAGCCGCTTCCTGCCCCTTATATTGAGTCACCACATCCAAGGCTAATACCTTTTGCCGTTCCCTAGGATTTTCGGGTAACTCATCCCAAGAAAGATCGGTCAACAACTCCACATAGTCTTGAATAATGGAATCCGGAGTTTTTTCCAACTTAGAATACATCGTGACTGAATTCTCCCACAGTCCCACATAATTGCCCAAAGACTTCGACATTTTCTGCACTCCATCCGTCCCCAGCAAAATCGGGACTAACAAACCAAACTGCGGTTTCAGTCCAAAATGGCGCTGTAAATCTCGACCCACGGCAATATTAAACTTTTGGTCAGTTCCTCCTAACTCCACATCAGCTTTGACTGCCACAGAATCATAGCCTTGCATCAGAGGATAGAGAAACTCATGCAGATAGATCGGATTTTCCTGGCTATAGCGTTCAGCAAAGCCTTCTTTCGCCAACATTTGGCCCACCGTCATCGTGGCCAAAAGTTTTAAAATTTCACTTAAATCTAACTGGCTCAACCATTCCGAGTTATAGCGAATTTCCAAGCGTCCGGGAGTCTCAAAATCGAGAATAGGACGCAATTGATCCAAATAGGTTTGGGCATTTTCCTTCACCTGTTCGGCCGTTAATTGACGGCGCACCTCAGATTTTCCGGTTGGGTCACCAATTTGAGCGGTAAAATCACCAATAATCAAAACTGCTGTATGGCCAGCATCCTGAAAGGCTCGCAATTTCCGCACAGCAATACTATGACCGAGATGCAAATCTGTCCCAGTGGGATCGATGCCTAATTTTACTCTCAACGGTTGTCCGGACTGCTCAATGCGTCGTTGTAAGTTCTCATCAGGATCGTTGCTATCGGGGCGATCGGGAAAAATTTCACTTACACCGCGATGCAGCCAATTCCAGGTTGAGTTGATACTTGTCATGGGATCAGAAGTTCTATAATCCATTAATATTTTGCTAATCTCTGTAATAACTGTTAACAGTTATCGCGGGTACAGGTTAAACTATGGGTCAGTCCCCATTCATCTATCCCCTAAGACTCAAGGTCTGGTTCTTATCCCTATCCATTTGTTCGAGCTGAGGAAGTTAAATCATCGTGTCGTCTAATACTATCAGTCGTAAGCCATCTAAATCTATTACCCCGGCCCTTCAATTTGTCCAAGGTGTGGGCAAAGTGGCAGGGGGTACGATTTTGGGAGTGATGATGCTCACCAGTTCTATCTTTGCTGGAGGACTGGTGGGTTTGGCCTTAAGTTTTCGGAATCTGCCAGATGTCCGCAGCCTGAGAAGCTATATGCCAACAGAGACCAGCTATATCTACGATATTAATGGCGAACTGCTGACTCGGATTCATGATGAGGCGAACCGGGAAGTGGTGCCTCTAGAGCGAATCGCTCCCCACTTGAAACTGGCGGTGTTGGCGATCGAAGATTCCCATTTCTACCAGCACAATGGGATTAATCCCAGTAGTGTCGGTCGGGCATTGTTAGCCAATATTGAGAAGGGAGGGATTCGAGAGGGGGCTTCCACCATTACGATGCAGTTGGTGAAAAACCTGTTTCTGTCTCCAGAGCGGCAATTGAGTCGGAAGGTCGCTGAAGCGGTTTTAGCCCTGCGCTTAGAGCAAATTCTGACCAAAGATGAGATTTTAGAACTGTATTTGAACCAAGTGTACTGGGGTCATAATACGTATGGAGTGGAGACGGCTGCCCAAAGTTATTTTGCGAAAGCGGCGGCGGATCTAACGTTGGCAGAATCAGCAATGATGGCGGGTTTGATTCAAGCGCCGGAGAGTTTTAGCCCCTTTGTGGATTATAAGTTAGCGAAACGACAGCAGGCGATCGTTTTGGGGCGGATGCGAGAATTGAATTGGATTACGGCTGAAGAAGAGAAAGAAGCAAAAGAACAGCCGTTATTAGTGGGACGGGTGACTTCTTTTGGTCAAAGTAAAGTGCCCTATTTAACGGAGGCAGTGATTCAAGAACTCTCAGACCGCTTTGGTCGCGATATGGTGGTCAAAGGGGGATTGCGGATTCAAACCACGATCGATCTGAGGCTACAACGAATTGCCGAGCAAACGGTTAAGGATTGGCATAGTCGCCTCTATAGCCGAGGTGTTTATTACGATTACGATAATGGACAATTAGCTCTTGTAGCGGTTGACCCTCGCACCCACTTTGTGAAAGCGATGGTGGGAGGGTTTGACTATGAAACCAGTCAATATAACCGAGCGGTGCAAGCGCAACGACAACCGGGATCTTCGTTTAAACCGTTTGTTTACTATGCGGCATTTGCTAGTGGCAAGTATACACCTGAGTCGGTGGTGAATGACTCACCAGTCAGGTATCGGGATGGTAGTGGCTATTATTCACCCCAAAACTATGGGGGGAGTTTTTCTGGCGCGGTCAGTTTGCGTAAGTCTCTTGAAGTATCTTTAAATGTGCCAGCGGTTAAGATTGGTCAAGCGGTTGGTCTGAATAAGGTCGTTGAAGTCGTCCGAAATTTGGGGATTAAAAGTCCCATGGACCCGGTAATTTCCTTACCCCTAGGATCGGTTGATTTAACGCCTTTAGAGATGGCTGGTGCGTTTGCGACGTTTGCGAACAATGGTTGGCATTCCCAGCCGACGTTTATTGCCCAAGTGATTGATAGCCATGGCAATGTTTTATTGGATAATACACCTAAGCCGAAGCTGATTCTCGATCCTTGGGCGGTGGCTTCTCTCAATAGTACATTGCAAGGGGTGATTTCACGGGGAACAGCTACTGGTGCTAGATTGGGTCGTCCAGCGGCTGGTAAAACGGGAACAACTACTTCGGAGCGGGATATTTGGTTTGTGGGTTATGTACCCCAATTGTCTGTAGCGGTTTGGGTCGGCAATGATGATTATAGACCTCTGGCTAAGGGAGTTACTGGAGGTACATTTGTAGCTCCGATTTGGCGCGATTTCATGCACAAAGCTTTGGCGAATGAACCGGTGGAGAAATTCCGTTCTCCAAGTGAATTTCCCCGACCACAGCCATAGGATGGGTTCAATATTTACGATTGTTTTTCTAGTTCAGATTTCATCCGCTCTAGGGTGAAATTCATTTGATCGAACATTTGTTGTGGGGTGACTCCAAATTGGCCCAACTGGGTTTTGAGCTGTTCAACGGTCATTTGGGCTATGAAGTCTTCGGAGAGTTCAAAGCGTTTCATAAATACTTTATATCGATCCATTAAGGCTTCCATCTGTTCGATGAACAGCTTTTTTCCTTCTCGATCGAATTTGCCATAGTCACTGCCAAGTTGGATCAGGGATTGATAATCCTCAAAGAGTTTCTTTGCTTCTTGTTGAACAATTTCTGAATCAAAAAATCCCATGGCTTTTTTTGGATAGGTTTACTAACGGTGTTAAGGGCATTGAGATGATGCACTTGTTTTATTCTAATGGAGTCGGAGGTTCGAGTAAAATTCGGTTTTCCGTATTTATAGGGAATGGGGAAATTACGAGACACGGAGATGCGGGGATATGGGGACGCGGAGAATGGTTTTGTCAGTGTGCTGAAAGAGGTGTAGAATAAGAGAAAAGCCAAAGAGCTGAAAAGTAGAGTAGACCATACATGGACAATTACCGCTCTGCAAATATGTAGTTCAAGATGCACAAGTAAGGATGGGTTGTTGTTATTCGTAGTAACCATCGAGTATGGATGCCGTCACACTAGCAAGTCAGATCAAATCCGAATAATCAGTTACGATATGTCATTGCGAAGGTCGCGCCAGTGGAATGAAGCAATCGCAACAATCCCCAATCTTGGTGATTGCTTCCCTCCGATCGCAATGACAACTGTCTAATACCATTTATCTATGATGATGCGCTTTAAAAAGGGGCCCCCAGCCCCTTACCTCCCAAGGATCGATTAATGGCAATCTTAAAGAGAAATGGGATAACCGGATTTGATATCAGAAGCAAACAGAAGCAGTCATTTCGGCACATTGATAAAAGAGGGTTACGTTAAGACAGTGGGAGCGCGATCGCAAATTTCGTCCCTTTCCCAAATTCCGATTCAAACCAAATTTTTCCCCCATGTTGCTTTTCGATAATTTCCCGAGTAATGGAAAGTCCTAAACCAGTTCCTTTCCCGACACCCTTAGTCGTAAATAAATGATCGAAAACTTTATTTTGTGTTGCTTCTGCCATTCCTATGCCATTATCTTCAATCCAGATAATGATTTGATTTTTTTCTGCACCCACTTCAGTTTTAATGGTAATCCGTTGAGGTTGAGAATGAGAAGGATTTTGTAAGGCCTCATCAAGGGCATCGATCGCATTAGAGAGAAGATTCATAAACACTTGATTGAGTTTTCCTGGAAAACAGTTAATTTCCGGCACATCACTATATTCTTTAAGCACTTCGATCTTGGGACGTTCTCCAGTCTCTTTGAGGCGATGTTTTAAAATTAATAATGTACTATCAATTCCTTCATGAATTGTAAAATTAACTTTGCGATCGCTATCTCTACGAGAAAATGTGCGGAGGGATTTGCTAATATTGCGAATGCGATCGGCACCGTCTTTCATCGATGTAATTGTTTTCGGTAAATCTTCAACCAAAAAATCCAGTTCAATTTCTTTAATGTATTCTTGGATTTGTGCATCACGATCCGGCCCTTCATTTTGGTAAAGATCTACTAATCGAATTAAATCTTGAATATATTCAAAAGCATAGTTAATATTTCCATCAATAAACCCAATCGGATTATTGATTTCATGGGCAACTCCGGCTACCAGTTGACCTAATGTTGCCATCTTTTCACTTTGTACTAATTGTAACTGGGTTTTTTTTAGCTCTTCTAAATTATTTTCTAATTGTAAATTTGCACTTTCTAGTTGACGATTTGTACGTTCCAATTGTTGCACTGTATTTTCTAGTGTAACAGCTTTTTCTTGCAGTTTTCTGTCCTGATTTTCTGTTTTGTCTTGCAATTTTTTTTGCAATTTGGATAAGGTGATATGCGTTTTAACGCGAGCTAAAACTTCTGCTGCTTGAAAAGGTTTAGTCATATAATCAACTCCTCCTATCTCAAACGCTTTGACTTTATCAAATACATCGTTGAGGGCACTAATAAAAATTATGGGGATATCTCGCGTGCGCTCATCAGCTTTCAACTTCTGGCACACTTCATACCCATCCATTTCTGGCATTTGAATATCAAGTAAAATCAAATCAGGATATTCCCGATGAATTCCTTGAAAAACCAATCGTCCGTTAGGGACAGGACGAACCTTATAACCTTGTTCTGATAATATACGGATTAAGAGTTGAAGATTAGCAGGAGTATCATCAACAACAAGAATGTTTCCTGGTTCTGGATCAATGGAATTAAAGTTCATAATTTTGATAATCAAGATTTGTATATTAGTCAGGCACCTATATACTTAGCAGTTTAGCTCAACAAATTTAGCACTTTATCGTATTCAAAGCGATCGCAGAATTGTTGCACAGTTTCCGCCAGAACTTCATCAACTTGACGAATTTCTAGAAGGGTTCCAGCGATCCCACTTAAATCCGATCTCAAGATAACATCTTGTAATTTCTCTTTTAGGGTGTCCGGTAACGCTTTCATTTTTTCTTCAATGGATTCTTGAATTTCTTCTTCTTTACTCGGCGTGCTCTCAATTTCCTCGTAAAGAAAGCGCACTCCGATATGTTCTTCCATCTTCTGGAAAATCTCTTCCTCTCGAAATGGCTTCCTCACAAAATCGTTGCACCCTGCCGATAGTACCACCACTTTTTCTTCTTCTAAGACGCTTGCAGTGAGGGCAATTATTGCCACGGCTTGCCCTTTTGTTGTTGCTTTGATCTTTTGCGTGGCAGTATAGCCATCCATCACTGGCATTCGCATATCCATCCAAATCAGTTGCGGTTCCCACTCTTCCCAGATTTTGATAGCTTCTTGTCCATTACTCGCTTCTTTGAGTGACAATCCCAAGGGAGAGAGGAGTTTGATTAAAAGTTGGCGATTGAGGGGTTTGTCATCGACGATGAGGATGCGATAGCGGGGTTGGTTGGGTTCGAGGGCAATAACTGGACGTTTGGGGGCTTTACGTTCAATATCGCTCTCTTTAACCATGGTAGCTTTGATTTCAAAGGAAAAGGTCGTACCTTTGTTGACTTGCGACTTGACTTGGATATCGCCTCCCATCAGTTGCACGAATTTGCGAGAAATGGGCAAACCCAAGCCGGTTCCTTCTTGTGCTTGTTTTCCGCTTTCGGTTTGGACAAAGGCTTCAAAGAGCTTGTTGAGTTCTTCAGGAGCAATTCCCGCTCCGGTATCTTCGACTTCAAATAGAATGCGAGTAGAATTTTCATTTTGGGCTTCTTTGCCCACTCGAACGGAAATGCCCCCTTCTTCGGTAAATTTAATGGCGTTGTTAATGAGGTTGATTAACACTTGACGAAGTTTGACTTCATCGGTGCGAATATATTGAGGGATCTCGTTGGTATGCTCGACCAAAAGTTGCAGTCCTTTGGCTTCGGCTTTGAGGTGCAGCATATCTTCAATATCTCCGAGAAGCTGATGGAGATCGAAGTTTTTCTCATTGAGGGTGATGCGTCCAGCTTCAATTTTCGAGAGATCCAAGATGTTGTTAATCAAGGTCAGCAGATGTTCGCCACTACGATTGATAATACTGACATTTTCTTGATGTTCCTTGGGCAAGGTTTGGGAGCGGGTCATAATTTGCCCGAAACCGAGAATGGCATTGAGGGGACTCCTCAACTCGTGGCTCATATTGGCCACAAAAGTACTTTTAGCTTGATTGGCAATTTCGGCTTTTTCTTTGGCGATCGCTAGTTCTGCAGTTCGCTCTCGGACTCGGCCTTCGAGGGTTTCAAATGATGCTTTAAGCTTGATTGCCATGCGATTAAAGGCATTCGCAAGAGTATTGAGTTCGGAAATTGTCCCACCAGAGACTTCCTGCTCTAAATCTTTGCGAGACAGGGCTTCTGCCGATCGCGCCAAACCCAAAACGGGTTGAGTCACCCAGCGCGAGGTATAGAGTCCGAGGAGTGCAGCAGCGATGAGTGCTAAAAGACAGAGTAAAACCGTATTTCGGGTATTGGCATCGATCTGCTCCATAAAATCAGCTTCGGAAACCACGACAACGATCAACCAATCCAAACCATAATTGTCTTGAAAGGGGGAAATGCTGGCAAACTGACGTTGACTATCAATCATAAATTCGAGTTGATTTTCCTCGTCGATCGATGCAAAACCTGGAAATTTTTCTTGTATTGCCAGGGCTGTTTGGCGAATTAAGGGAATTCCACTCTCATTTGCTGGCAATTTCTCCGCTTCTTCTCCTTGAAGTGCTTCGACATAAGGAGATTCATCGCTGGAACTCCCCACCAGAAAGCCATCGCGCTCGATAATAAAAACTTTACCCGTTTTTCCAACTTCAATTTGACCCAAAAACTTGCTAATTCCCTCCAAGGAAAAATCTACGGCTGTAACGCCGAGAAGTTGGCCGTCATTGTCATAAAGGGGTTGACTGGCTGTTGTTCCCAAAATTCCTTCAGCATAGATATAAACATCTGTCCAAGTCGCTTTTTTCGCTTTTACTGCTTCGCGAAACCAAGGACGCTGCCGTGAATCATAATTGTTGGCAACGATCGCGCCATCTTCTTCATAGTAGGGTTGCGAGGTTTCATAACCCATTTCATCGGCGACATAGCTATGTAAGCCCCCTGGCTTGAAATCCGGTGTATAAGCCAATTCGATATTCTTTTCGCCCAAATCAAATAATCCCGCACCTGCATAACCTCCAGCAGCATTCCCAAAGAAAATAAAGAGCGGTACGGTTTGGCCAAAACTCTGACTCTGATTCCAAAAATGTTGCATTAATTCCGAGCGATCGCCAATATCGAGCATACCGAGAGCGATCGCTCTGGCATTCATTTGATTGATTTCAATGGGTTTAGCCATAAAGCTGGTCAAGTGAAGTTTAACGCGGGCGACCACTTCTTGGCGGAGTTGACGGACAACATCATTGACTGCTTTTTGACCGTTGCGGATGGAAAAATAGCCCGTTAGGCTAACTGCTACAATAATTTGGGTAATAAAAGGGAGGACGAGAATAAGGCGTAAAGGGAAGAAGCGAGCGTTTTTTTGTTGAGAAACGATTTGCTTAGTCAATTTAACCTCCAGATATGATGAAATTTATAGTTCAATTTTCTCTGCTAATTTATTAATTATCATAATCATGATTCCCCCTAATACGGGAGGCATCATTAATCACTTCTTTTTCCGGGAAATCGCTAGAAGAAATTATCTCATCTCTCCCTATATTTTAACTTGCATCACTCTACTATAGCTAGGGTATAATAGCTTTTCTAAGATAACCTTTTGATCAATAAGCGTCTACTCTAATCCTTTTCTCTCACTCTTGGAAATTGTGATGTTTCGGTATCACCTAGAGATCGAAGGTTTTAGCGAGTGCCACGCTTTTTCAATACTTTTTTCCTCTGCATAAATCCCTTCACTTAATTCCTACCTGATTGGGCATACTGAGAAAAGAAGGGTAATTCTACGAAATTTAGGGCTATCAGAGGGTCTATTATATGTATAAGCAGATTAGGATGGGCTTTATAGGTGAAATGAGGTGTTGAATAAGGAAAAGAGTCGAAAAGTAGGTATGATTTTGGCGTTTTCTGGGATGTTGATTCCGATCGCCGGATTGCATAAGTTTTATTTAGGTCAACCTTTATGGGGGGCGATCTATTTATTATTGTCTTGGACTCCAATTCCCCATGTGGCTAGCGCAATTGATGGCGTGTGGTATTTGGTACAAAATGATGAAGAATTTAACCAGAATTATCCCGGCCCGGTTCCTGTTATTCCAGGACTGAAAATCCCCCAAGTCAATTGGTCAAAGTTTTGGCCGAAGCAGGATTCTACACCAACTGGCCCGATCGCCGATCGAGTAGAGTCGGTAGCGGATGCCCTACGGGAGTTAGAGGCTTTGCGTCAAGAGGGACTGATTACTGAGTATGAGTTTGAACAGAAACGCCGCCAACTTTTAGACAAGATTGCTTAGGGTAAGGAGGCAATTTAGGCAGTTGGGGAAGTTTGGGCAATGCAGGAAGCGTCGGGAGAGGAGGTAGGGTAGGCAGAGACTGAAGACTGGGCAAGGAGGGGAGGGAGGCCCTGTGACCCCATATACTAGAGCGTTGTGACGGAACGGGCCAACCGAGGTGGGTGGGTTGTTGATAAATGCGTTTCAAGGTATTGAGGTCGCGAGAGGAGATGGGGGGAGGATTGGGCACTTGGGAGAAATAGAGCGCGTCGGTGGGTTCGGGAGAATGGCCCCAAATACCGAGAGCATGGCCCAGTTCGTGACGAGCAGTGGCGAGGGTATATTCTGATGTTTGATTTGGAGTCAGGAAGATTTCACAGCGATGGAGCAGGTATTCCCGATCGGGCTGATGAGGAGGAGAGTCAAGATAGAGTTCATAGTTAGTGGTAGCCGATCGCACTCGTCCAAGCTGACCATCGGGGCCGAGTTTGAGGGGAGGATGCTGTCGGTGAATAATGATATGGGATCGATCGGGGCGATCGCTAATTTCTAAGGGCAAATAGGCTTGCCATTCCTCAATGGCACGGGTGACGGCTTCAACCCAACGCGGATCGGGGCTATCGACATCCAGAGACACTTGTACGGGGAATTCAGACCAAATTAAATACCCAATTTTGAGGGGTTTAATTGCTTCAAAATAGTCTCCGAGTTCTTCCGGATCGTGCCATTGGGCTAAAAGGGAGGGGAGGGGATGGGCTTGTGGTAGAGAAACCCTAATTCTGGGGGGAAGGGCTAGAATGGTTGTACAAGAAAAGACCGCCAACAGGACTGTGGCGATCGCGTAAGCGATGGGTCGTATCATCATGCCCATCCAAGATCTTAAGCATAGACCTTGACGGAAAAGGTTTAACCTTTTGGCTATCCATCGCCAAGGAGCCATGGCATTAACCAACAGGTTCTAACCATCCAGCGCTTAACACTACCGTTAAGCCAAGAAAGAGAACAGTTAAAGCCCAGGTTGTCCGATTTAAGGTTGTTTCAGCACTTTTAGCACTGGTAAATAACTGGGCTTGGCCGCCAATACCGCCAATACCGTCTCCTTTCGGACTATGGAGAAGAATTAAGACCACCAGACTAAAGGCTGAGATGGCCCAAACAATTTGTAGGATACTGACAACACTCATAGGGTGAAATGGAATAAACAATCATGGAATAATGAAGTGCGGGTTTACCGAGAGAGGGAAACCGGCGATCGATTGGGTTGCACTTCATAGACAGGGTTCTGAAACATAGATTTCCCAGTCATTTCCTTAGGTTGAGGAATTTGTAGAATTTCCAGGATGGTAGGGGCAATGTCTGCCAAACAACCATCGCTTCTCAAGGCAACATTGTTGCCATGGCCAGGAATTTTACGCTTTTCACCTTCAACCAGGATAAAAGGCACGGGATTTGTCGTATGGGCTGTCCAAGGATTCCCTTTCTCATCGTACATGAGTTCGGCATTGCCATGGTCGGCAATAATAATCGTGGTTCCTCCGACTTTACCGATCGCCTCGATCAGATGACCTAAGCAGCGATCGACCGTTTCAATCGCCTGAACGGCTGCATCCATCATTCCCGTATGACCCACCATATCCGGATTGGCATAATTAATCACTACCATAGAATAAACTTGTTCTTCGATGGCAGAAATGGCCGTTTCTGTGACGGCTTCGGCAGACATACTCGGCTGTCGATCGTAGGTGGGAACCTGGGGAGAGGGAATTAATTCTCGGTCTTCTCCTTCTACTGGATCTTCGAGTCCCCCATTAAAGAAATAGGTTACATGGGCATATTTTTCGGTTTCTGCACTGCGAAACTGTCGTAGTCCTTGTTGGGCCAAAACCTCTGCCAAAATATTGTTCAGGTTTTGGGGTTCAAAGGCAACAGATACCGGCAGACTTGCATCATATTGGGTAAACGTAACGAAAGACAGGGGATCGACGATCGTCCGCTCAAATCCGTCAAAATCGGGATCGACGAAGGCTTGGGTAAGCTGCCGAGCGCGATCGGGGCGGAAGTTAAAAAAGATTATGCCATCCCCCGGTTCTACTGAACCTGGAGCGCAACGGACAGGGATCGCAAACTCATCGGTGACTCCTTGCTCATAGGATGCTTTCAAAAGTGAGATCGCATCCCCTTGAGCAGTAATAGTATCGTCGATCAGGACTTGATAGGCTTTTTGCACCCGATCCCATCGGCGATCGCGATCCATGGCATAATAGCGGCCCATGAGGGTGACAATTTTCCCAACTCCCATGCAGTTGAGTTCTGCTTGCAGTTTTTCCAGGTTTTTCACCCCATCAGTGGGATAGGTGTCACGACCATCCATGATCGCATGAATACAGACTTGTTCAATCTCCTGTGTTTTGGCTAGTTTTAGTAATCCCAATAGATGGTCTAGGTGGGAATGAACCCCTCCGTCTGAGCAAAGTCCAATCAGGTGGAGTTTGCTAGAGCGGGATTTGACTTGCTCACAAACCGTTTGTAAAGCGGGGTTCTCTTGTAGGGAACCTTCTTCTACTGCATCACTAATGCGAAGCAGTTCTTGTTTTACAATTCGGCCTGCGCCAATGTTCATATGACCCACTTCTGAGTTACCCATTTGCCCTTGAGGTAACCCGACAGCTTTTCCAGAGGTTTGAATTAAGGTATTGGGGTAAGCTGCCTGTAGGCTATCCATTATGGGTGTTTTCGCGACGGCAATGGCGTTTCCGTCGGTGGCTTCACGGTAACCCCAGCCATCTAAAATGACCAGCACCACAGGAGATATCGGTGCTTTTGCCATAACCTCTTCACCCTTTTGCTGAATTTCTGTGCCCATCATACCATCAGTGTGAAAAAGCTGCTGCTTAAATTGCTGTAGAGGTGAAAGTTAATTGAAAATGGGAAGCTAAAATTAAGGGAGTTAGTTTAAGGTGTCGATAGTAAACAAGATGCGTTTTTGCACTTGTATTCTTCATGGTAATCAGGATCTTCTGGGTGGATAAAAGGCTATGAGCTTATTGGTTAAACGGGCGATCGCTTATCTGGGTGTATTTGTTATGGGAAGTAGTGCAGGTTGGCTAGGGAGCCGATATCTGGAGCGAGATCGGGTTTTAAGCTATTCCGATTCTTCTGCGGTTCCTGTTGTGTTGCCTCCTTTACCTCAACCTTCGGCGATCGCTAAATCAACGGAGCCTATCCCCACTAATTTTATTGCTAGAGCGGTGGAAAAAGTAGGCCCAGCCGTAGTCAGAATTGATGCCACTCGACGAGTAAAATCTCAGATTTCTCCACCATTTCGCAATCCGTTATTGGATCGGTTCTTTGGAGACGATATCCCTACTGAACCCGAACGGTTGGAGCGGGGAACGGGATCGGGCTTGATTTTGAGTACCCAAGGACAATTGATTACTAATGCCCATGTGGTTGAAGGTGCAGATGTAGTAGATATTACGCTCCGGGATGGGCGAACCTTTCAGGGAGTGGTCTTGGGTAGAGATCGGGTAACGGATATTGCTGTGGTTAAAATTGAGGCTCAGGGCTTGCCTGTGGTAGAAATCGGTGGCTCAGAGCCTTTAGTACCAGGACAGTGGGCGATCGCCATTGGCAATCCGTTAGGCTTAGACAATACGGTGACGGCTGGGATTATTAGTGCCACGGGGCGATCGAGCGCTCAAGTTGGAATTCCAGATAAGCGCGTGCGTTTTATTCAAACTGATGCTGCCATTAATCCGGGGAATTCGGGAGGCCCCTTATTAAATGAGCAGGGCCAGGTGATTGGCATTAATACAGCTATTCGCGCTGATGCCCAAGGATTGGGATTTGCCATTCCCATTGAAACTGCCCTACGGGTCGCCGATCAATTATTTACCACAGGTACAGCAGAACATCCATTTTTGGGCATTCAAATGGTGGATTTAACTCCTGCCGCCAAATCTTTATTGCAACAACAGCAATTCCCGATCGCCGAAAGCCTCAATGAAGGAGTGATTATTACAGGAATTGTCAAGAATTCTCCAGCGGAAAATTCCCAATTACAACCTGGAGATATTATTCTGAGGGTCGATGGAATTCCCGTACAAAAGGCCACAGAAGTCCAAGAGCTAGTAGAAGAATCTACCGTTGGCGAATTATTGTTTTTAGAAGTTAACCGAGCCGGTCAGAAAGTGGAGATTTCTATTCGCCCTGGAACCTTGCCCCAGTCTCAACCCTAAGCCTGGTCAATTGACCACAGCGTTCCGGATGAGAGGAATCCATCGAAGTAGGGGATCAAAATCAAGAATTAATCGGATTTTATTGCCACAAAGAACCCATGATTGATTATTATAAAGGTTGGATTATTCAAGTTTTTTTCGACGAACAATATTGGCACGTAGATCTAATAAGTCCAAAAGGAGATTATTCCGGAATGGGGTGTTTAGTCGGCATTCATTTCGATCCCTTTTCTGCTCTTCAGGAAGCTCGCGATCGCATTGACCGACGAAATGCTTGGACAAGCCTGGAGCAGGTCTTAGCCGAGTTTCGTGATTGTGGCTTGATTTCTGACACCGAATGGGATTATTTAAGGGACTCCTTAACCTGTTGGGTTGTACAGTAATGGAACAGGAATAGGGACTAAGTTAGGTGAATTCAAAGAAATTCGCGGTTGCTATAATCCTTGATTGGAGGCGCAGTTGAGCAATCTCCGGTTGACATGTGTATAGAAAAAGTGATATAGTTATAGACTATTTTGAGATAGTCTATGCCTCGTTCCAGTCAACCCATTCAACTGCCAACCCTAAAAGATGAAGCTCTTTGGCTTCATGCTTTAACCCATCGCTCTTATACGAATGAGCATTCAGATATCCTAGAGGATAACGAAGCATTAGAGTTTTTGGGAGATGCCGTTTTAGGGTTTTTAGTCAGCGAACTCATTTATAAGCGCTATGGCAGTTCCGTAAACATTACAGAAGCTCAAATGACACGATTGCGTTCTAAATTAGTCGATGAAAAGCAATTAGCGCGATTAGCCGAAGAATTAGGTATAGGTGAACTGATGCGTTTAGGGAAAGGGGCAATCCAAAACAATGCCCAGAACAATCCGGCTTTACTCAGTGATACATTAGAAGCAATTATTGGTGCATATTATTTAGATACCGGTATCGTCAAAGTGCGGCAGTTTGTAACTCGTTTGTTTACAGACATTGCTGATGATTTGATAGAGTCATCAGACGATCAAACCCTTCCAAATTTAATCGATAGTAAAGGAAAATTTCAGCAATGGGCATTGAAAGAATATCAACAAACACCAGAATATAAATTAGTCAAAGAAGCGGGAGAAGATCATGAGAAAATTTTCTGGGTTGAAGTTTGGGTAAAGGGGAAAAAGTATGGAGAAGGTCAAGGTCGTCGCAAAAAGGAAGCAGAGAAAAAAGCCGCTGAAGATGCCTTGCAGCATGTTGGTGGTTAGATCAATGAAAATGGGTAAGGGTTGGGTACAATTGCTTCTAGCAAGGATAATATAGAATCTATAAGGCGACCATTACCTGTTCCCTATCCCTCATTCCCAGCACAAAGCCCTATATTTTCATCTTCTACTCAGCAGAATTTCAGATTAAATTCACCAGAATGAATTATTCTATATCTTAGCTCAGAGTTGGGGAAAATGGAGTTAATCAGATGAACAGGGGTCTAGGTCAACGAGCGATCGCCTTAATCTTAATTGCATCTGGTGTTGCCTTAACGATTATCGTTCTGCAAGGGAAAAATATGCAGGACTTGCTCAAAACCCTACTGATCTCGATTCAATATTCTCAACAGGGTATTATCGCTTATATTCTCTTGTATAATCTTGCCACTGTACTATTAATTCCCGCTGTCATTTTAACCCTGGGTGGTGGTGCAATCTATGGCGTATTCTGGGGATCGGTTTATGTATTTATCGCTTCCACATTAGGAGCAACCCTGGCATTTCTATTAGGACGGTATGTTTCCAGGGATTGGGCAATCCGCAAACTCTCCCAATATCCCAAATTTCTTGCCCTCGATCGGGCAGTTGTTAAATCTGGATTTAAGATTGTATTATTAACTCGCTTATCTCCTATTTTTCCCTTTAATTTGCTCAATTATACCTTTGGAGTGATGCAAGTTTCTCTTCAAGATTATGTTTGGGGATCGATCGGTATGATTCCGGGTATTGTCGGTTATACTTATATTGGCTCTTTAATTGGGGATGTTACCCAATTAGGGAATTCCAGTCTGGATTTAGGGATCAGAGGACAGATGGTTCAAGGTACAATTTATGCGATCGGGACTTTAGCGACGTTAAGCTTGATTATTTATGGTTCAAAATTAGCTCAGAAAACATTAGAAGAAAGCCTATAGATCGAGGTGAATTCTATTTTTTATATTCCTCATTCCCCATTACCAGCCCATAGCGCTATATAACAAATTGTTACGAAAAACCCCCTAGATAGGTGACGTTTGCCCCCTTCAGTTGAGAGAATAGAGTGTGTGTTCGAGTTAAAACCTGAACGTCTCTATGAATGTTAATGAATTTCTAGACCGTTATGCCGCAGGGGAACGCTATTTTAAAGACGTTGACCTGTTCCGAGCTGAATTGAGTAGTGCTAGTTTACCCGGAATTCGCTTATTGCGAGCGGATCTATTTGCTGCGAATCTGTTTCGGATTAATCTATTAGGTGCTGATTTGTTTCGCGCTCGGTTAATTCGAGCCAATTTGTACTGTGCTAATTTGAGTGGAATTAATCTCAGTGAAGCAGATTTAATTGGTGCAGATCTTCGAGGCGCGGATTTAAGTGGTGCAGATTTAAGTAGCGCGGATTTAACTGGCGCAGATTTAACCGATGCTAATTTAAGCTATGCTGATTTAAGTCTGGCTAGTTTATGTCGGGCGAACTTAACAAATGCCCAATTCGACACAGCCAAGTTGGAGAAAACAGACTTGAGTAAAGCTGTTATGCCAGATGGGGGAAAACATACTTAAGAAAAAAGATCGGAACAAGGCAGAGGGCTTTAAATCACCTTGTTACGGCGATCCAGAACAGTGGGTTAAGTACAGCATAATTAGGGTATCTTCTGACATCTACACTTCAAAATTATGTAACTATAATTGAAATTAGATTATGTCAAGTCAATTTTTTTCCCAAGATAATGATGTGATGAACGTAGATCCTGGCAGTCAGGAAAGTCAGGTAGAAGCCTTAAAACAGGATTTTATCCGTAATCTGCATTGTATTCAAGGGAAAACGATTAATTTATCCACGCCCCATGATTATTATATGGCTCTGGCGTATACGGTGCGCGATCGCCTCCTGGATCATCGCCTCAATACCAGCAGTCGCTACCGCAAACATCAAGCCAAAACCGTCTATTACCTGTCCGCAGAGTTTCTCATGGGTCGCCAATTGAGTAATAATTTACTCAATTTGGGCATTTATGACGATACAGTAAAAGCCTTAACGCAATTGGGCTTAAACCTACAAGATTTGGTCGTTTTAGAAGCAGAACCCGGTTTAGGCAATGGGGGATTAGGTCGATTGGCTGCCTGCTTTTTAGATTCATTGGCTACCTTGAGTTTGCCCGCGATCGGGTATGGAATTCGCTATGAATTTGGCATTTTCGATCAACTGATTATCAATGGGGTGCAAATAGAACGTCCTGATAAATGGTTACGCTATGGAAACCCTTGGGAGGTGTATCGTCCAGAAGCCAGTGTGCGGGTGAAATTTGGCGGCTATACGGAATTTCACCCTGATGAATCTGGGCAAATGCATGTTCGGTGGATTGGCGATCGCGAAATTACTGGAACGCCCTATGATACTCCTGTCCCTGGATATCAAAATCAGACCGTCAATCGGTTACGATTATGGCGAGCTTATGCCACGGAAGAACTTGATTTTGCTCAATTCGATCGCGGAGATTATATAGGAGCTGTATCGGATAAAATTTTCTCAGAAAATATTTCTAAAGTTCTCTATCCAAATGATAATACTTATCAAGGTAAACAGTTACGTCTAGAGCAACAATATTTCTTTGTCAGTTGTTCTCTACAAGATATCATTAACCGCTATCGACGGCAATATGAGAATTTCGATCATTTCCATGAAAAAGTGGCCATTCAGCTTAATGATACCCATCCCTCCATTGGTGTAGCCGAGTTGATGCGGCTATTAGTGGATGAGTACAACTTGGGCTGGAATAGAGCTTGGTATATTACCAAGCATGTTTTTGCCTATACGAATCATACCCTACTTTCGGAAGCGCTGGAAACTTGGCCGGTGAGTTTATTTGAGTCGTTGCTCCCCAGGCATTTAGAAATCATTTATGAAATTAATCAGCGATTTTTAAATGAAGTTCGTTCTCGATATCCAGGGGATTTAGAGCGGTTATCGCGCATGTCTTTAGTGCAGGAAGATCCAGAGAAAAAGATTAGAATGGCCCATTTAGCTTGTGTAGGTTCCTATTGCATTAATGGGGTGGCACAACTGCATACTGATTTGTTAAAAGCTCAAGTTTTACCTGATTTTCACGACTATTGGCCGCAAAAGGTTCAAAATAAAACGAATGGCATTACACCAAGGCGCTGGTTGCTGTTGAGTAATCCCCAATTGTCTAAATTAATTTCCTCAAAAATTGTCCAGGACTGGATTACGGATTTAGATCAATTGCGAGGGATAGAACCTTATGCTGACGATCCTGAATTTCAACAGGAATGGCAACAGATTAAATATGACCATAAGGTGGCTTTAGCCGAGCATATTTTGTTGTTTAATGATTTAGAAGTGAATCCAGATTCTTTGTTTGATATTCAAGTGAAGCGGATGCACGAGTATAAGCGTCAACTGTTGAATGTGTTGCATATTATCACGTTGTATTATCGGATTAAGCAGAATCCTGGGTTAAATCTCGTCCCTAGAACGTTTATTTTCGCCGGGAAAGCCGCTCCAGGGTATTTTATGGCAAAAATGGTGATTCAGTTGATTAATGCGGTCGCAAGGGTGGTGAATCACGATCCAGAAGTGGGCGATCGCCTAAAAGTCGTATTCCTGGCAGGCTATTCCGTTTCCTTGGGACAAAAAATTTACCCAGCCGCCGATCTCTCAGAACAGATTTCTATGGCAGGAAAGGAGGCATCGGGGACGGGAAATATGAAATTTGTCCTCAATGGTGCAGTCACTATTGGTACATTAGATGGGGCAAATATTGAAATCCGGGAAGAAGTGGGAGAGGAGAATTTCTTCTTGTTTGGCTTAACCGCATCCCAAGCGCAAGCACTAAAAGCAAAGGGATACGATCTGAAATCCTATTATCACTGGAATCGCGAACTGAAAATGGTGATGGATGGAATTACGAAAAGGGAGTTTTCACCCGAAAATCCGGAGTTATTTCAGCCTATTATTGATTCCTTATTGGATCGGGATGAATATTTGCTCTTTGCTGATTATGCAGATTATATCAACTGTCAAGAACGCGTCAGTCAAGCCTATCAAGATCGGGCAAGCTGGACAAGAAAATCGATTTTGAATACGGCGAGGATCGGTAAGTTTTCTAGCGATCGCGCGATCGCCGAATACGCGAGAGATATTTGGCACATTCACCCGGTTTATTCATCTTAGCAATTAGGCAATAGGCAATAGAAAGTGGCCTAATATCATTCCTGTATCATGTTGCGCTTAACAAGGGGCTTAAAAGCCCCTTGCCTCTCACAATACCTTCGCCATTTTCCCGTAGGTTGGGTTGAACGAAGTGAAACCTATTCCCTATTCCCTAGCGCGCAGCGCTATATGAGCGTCGCGCTCTTCTAGGACATTAGCTGTATTACCTTTCCCTCTGGTTAAATTTGATCCGATAATAAAGGCCGCTAATCCAACGAAAGGACTAATTAAAGTAGGAAAGCCATCAAAATCGGGCGTAAATAAATCATTGGGAATATAGAGTAAAGTATTGTCCAAGCCAAATGTCGTAGGCATGAGAACAAACATGACAATACGAGTTAGCGTTCCCAAAATAATACAGGCTAAGGCTCCTTGTTTTGTTGCCCCCGGCCAATAGAGTCCTCCGGCTAGGGGAATTAATAATCCAGCAAAGCCAATATCAAAAGCTAAGAGTAAGAGAATCCCCGTTTGAGGAATACGCAAGGCAAAGAATAAGCCCATGGCGGTAATGACAACGGCCATTAATCGGGTAATTAATAATAAACGATCGCCGCCAGCATTGTGTTCATCATGGCGAATGCCGATAATATTATGGGCAATCACCGAAGACGTGCCTAAAATTGCCCCATCTGCTGTGGACAAAGAAGCAGAAAGAATCGCTGCAATCACCAAAAGTCCCACTAGGGGAGGAACAACGCCTTGTAGCAAGGCATAGAGCAGGGGCCCCTCTGGGGTAATATTCGCTTGTGCTAAAATAGACGGTGCAGACAACGCCACCATTGAGAACGGCACGCCAATCAGGATGGTTCCCGCAGAGCCAATAAAACAAGCTCTTTGGGCGGTTTCTGGACTATCGGAGGCAAAGACACGAGCCATAAAGTCAATCGCCACAATATCGCCCAAACCCAAGGCTAAGAGGGTTGCCCAGTTAATCGCTGCACCCGCTCCTGGATTGGTTAACTGCTCCAAGTGCATGGGGCCCATGCCTTCGGGAATGGTAAAGCCAAAGTTAAAGCCAATAAAACCCACTAGAGCAATCATACCGACTAAGGCGATCGCCACTTGAATCGCATCGGTATAAGCAACGGCAAACAATCCCCCACTAGCCGTGTAGATGAGGACAATCATGGCAATAAACATGGCTCCGGCAGTATAGTTCGTGCCCATGAATGCTTGGAACAAATAGCCCCCAGCCACCAGATTACCCGCCAGTAGAAAGGAGAAACTCAGCACCATAATCACTGATGCCACCCATTCTGTAGTGCGATCGTACTTGATACGATAGAAATCGGGTAGCGTAATCAATCCCATACGGTTCATCGGTTTAGCGAAAAACAGCGCCGTCAGAAACAAGCACAACGCTAAACCAATCGGTAACGACGCACCCGCCCAAAATCCAAATTCAGCCGCTAAATCCGTATTGCCCAAAGTTGCATTAGAATCCACCGACTGAGCCATCAAGGTGGCAGCCGCTAGGGGAAGAACCAGCCCCCGTCCAGCCACCAAATAGTTGACGCTATCTCCCTTAATCTGCTTAGAAGCCCAGACACCAATGCCTAGGGTTCCAAAGAGGAAGAGCAAAATTCCCCAGAACAAAATCTTTTCTGTCATAATTATTTTCTCCCGGTCTACTTAGACCGATGGACTGTTTTTGTGGTTTAGAGCTACTCCAAGTTTTGGCAGAACATTGGAGTAGCTTTTTTTAATTCAACCTAAACGGGCATCGCCAGCGGTTGAGCCGACGCTGGGGTTACTTGAGTGCGAACCCAAGTAAACCAAGCATCTAATCCCTCACCGGTTTTTGCCGATAGGGGAATGAGGGTAACGTGAGGATTGATTTGCCGCACGTTTGCTTCAAGCCGCTCTAGGTCAATGTCTAGATAGGGAGCGAGATCCATTTTGGTGACCAAGAGACAATCCGCTTCTTGAAACATAATTGGATATTTGAGGGGTTTATCTTCTCCCTCAGTAATGCTTAAGAGGGCAACTTTGGCATGTTCGCCCACCTCAAATTCTGCGGGACACACCAGATTGCCCACGTTTTCCACCAGAACTAAATCAAAGTCGGAAGGGGTGTATTGGTTGGCTAACTGGTGAATGCCTCCAGAGACCATCTTGGAGTCCAGATGACAGGAACGCCCGGTATTAATCGCAATGACGGGCACGCCATATTGACGCAGACGCTCGGCATCGAGTTCGGTGGTCATATCTCCTTCAATGACGACCATGTTGAGGTCAGAATGCAAGGCTTCTAAGGTTTTCTCTAGAAGAACCGTTTTTCCTGCACCCGGACTACTCATCAGGTTCAGACAAGTCATCCCCCATTCATCAAAATGGGCACGATTATGGTCTGCTCCCGCTTGGTTGGCATGGAGTAAGTTAATTTCTAAGGCAGCATCAAAGGTTTGGTGCATGGCTGGTTGGGGTTAATGGGCTATATTCAATGCGATCGATTTTGAGTTCTCGTCCAGAGCGAATATCTTCCATAGGAGAATTGCAGGTTGGACAGGCATAGTGCTGGCCAATTTGCGGTCGATATTCGATTTGACAGGAATGGCAAAAGGCGATTAAGGGTTTTTCTTGAATAGCCAGTTTGGCTCCTTCTAAAAACGTGTTTTGAGTTTGCACTTCAAAGGCGAATTGCAAGCTGGCCGGTTCGACACAGGTGAATTGACCAACGATTAGGTGAACCGTTTCTATTTTGGGCGATTCTTCTTGGTCATTCCACCAGTCTCGCAACGTCAAAATTAAGGCTTTGGTCATATCAGTTTCATGCACGTTGTTTACCTGCCTCTAGTGATATCCTCGGGTTAGGTCCATTCAACGTGTTCCGGTTGGGCTTCTGGATGAATATAGCTAGGCTTTTCTTGGCGAGGAAGTTGCTCAGAAATAACTAAATGAGCCATCGTATCACAGATGACGCGAGTGGCCATTAAAGCCGTGATATCACTAATGTCATAGGGAGGGGAAACTTCCACGACTTCTAAACCACAAACGGGAGTATTTTGGACAATTTTTTTCAGTAAGTAGAGTGCTTCCCTGGGTAGGAGCCCGCCGGGTTCTGGCCAACCGGTTCCGGGGACAAAACCCGCATCGATACAATCAATATCGAAGCTAATCCAAACACAATCTGTGCCATCGGTAGCTCGCTGTATGGCAAAGTCTGCGGCAGCATCTAATCCCATGTCTGTAATGTCGGTTACCGTTAGGATATTGGTCGCTCTCTCTCGACAAACTTTGACTCCTTGACGGGGAACTTGCCAGCCTCCAATTCCCAGTTGAACGAGGTTTTTAGCGGGGGCATTTTTGATGTTGGTGGCATGAAACCAAGGGCAGGTATGCATCCGTTCGTCTAAGTCGGTTTCTTGGGTATCCACATGGCGATCGAAGTGAATTATGCCGATTTTTTTATCTCCTAAGTGGCGACAAATACCACGCACGGTGGGGAATCCAATGGAATGATCGCCGCCTAAAACGATGGGAAATGCACCGGAATGAAAGACATGGGCAATGCCTTTGGAGATTTGATCGAAGGATTTTTCGTTGTTAGCAGGAATAGTGAAAATATCACCGATATCGCAAAGGGTGATTTGTTCGCGTAAGTCAATGCCAAGTTCAAAGTTATAGGGGGTGTAAAGGGCACTGATACGACGGATACCTTGGGGACCAAATCGAGTACCGGGACGGTAGGTGGTTCCGGAGTCGTGGGGAACGCCGATAATGGCGATATCGTAGTTGCCGACGTTCCGCACATCTTCTAAGTAAGGTGCTTTGAGAAAGGTGTTAATCCCGGCGTAGTGGGGGAGTTCTCCACGGGAAAAGGTGGGAATGGTGCGATCGCGGATACTTTGAGCAGCTTCTAAACCATATTCTAATCCGCGATCGACTTCCTGCTGCCAACCGCTTAGGGGTAAATTTCTCTCTTTTTCTAAAGCCTTCTGAGCTTCAGAATCAGGAGGTTGAAATGGAAGTTGTTCGCTCATTATGGGTTGCTCTATATTTTTAAGTATGTTCTGAATACGTCCAACAAGAAGAAAGCCCAGGAGTTTGACGTACTCTTTCTCAACGCCAAAATCTCCCGGGCTTTTATCCCGCCGTGGAGCTATAGTCTTTTATGGATTAGACTTTAGCTTGCTTCTCTTGGACCAGTCACTGAAGTACTGTAAACTTCAATCGGAACCCTAGAAGCGGTTATTCTTGTATGACTTGACCTGTGTTATAACCAGTTTTGAGACAATAAACTGTATTGAGAATTACTAAATTGAGTCTTGATTTTTATTTTTTGTCTTGAGACAGAACTAAATTGAGGATGTTCAATTCATGGGAATTAAGCAGATAGCGATCGGTAAATCGTTGCTGGCGGATGTCGCCTAAACTGTAGCTATTGAAGATGATGAACGGAAAATCCTCGTATCGATCGCCAATGGGGAGAATATTATCGACGGGATAGAGCGATCGCACATAGCATTCGAGAATATAGCGAAATGTGGTATCTAGAAACGGAGTGCGATCGCCTTCTGCCAGATATGCTTTCATCTGCTCTCTAGCGACAAATGTTAATAACGGCAGCGCATAATACCGATCGAGTTGCTCACTTTGCTGCTCGTAGTGTTGGGATTTATTCTGAGTTTTGCGAATTTCATCAATTAAATCAATCGCGCTTCTCGTGGCAAATTTGAGGTTTTCAGGGTAGTCACTTTTTGAGTTACTAATGTACTTTAAATTCTTCCACAGGTCATCAGTTCTCCGATCTAGAATTAAGTCCAGAAATAAAGTATAGGTTTCCGAAACCACGCGATCGCCCAAGGGAACCATGAGCAAATTGCCTTGAAAATAGCCCGTTTCTAAAGGTGGGAAATCGATCAACCTGCTCAAATCAGGCTGGCTAAACTCTAAGAACCGATCCTTAAACTCTTCAGAAATATAAGAACACTTGTTTGGTTTAGGAATCGTAAAATCAGCTTGACTCAGTAACCTTTTTAAATGCTCATAGGTGTGTTCTAAGCGCCGATCCTTGGGACAATTTCTTGCTTCTAGTTTCAGTTCCCTAAGCAAATTCGCCAGTTGAGAGCTGAGAGTTTGTCCAGCCGCAGATATCGATTTTCCACCAATGGGAATAATTAAATAGTCTTGTCTGCCAATTTTTCCTGCTCCCAGAATCCGCGTCATGATCGACGCTTTGAGAAGAAGCAAAATATTGAAAATGCTGAGAATTTTCTCTTGCAGGGAAAGCTGTGGCTCATCGTCAAAGTAAACGGCACGTTCTGCCAGATAAAAGTGTAAAGATTTGGATTGATTATCTAGCTCTGGGTTTCCTCGTCCGCGATAGATGACTTGAATGATTTCCATCAAGTTTTTTTCGACTTGAAAGCGCGGAATATCCACTAAAATATGCTTAACCTTGGGAAAGGATAATCCGCGACTGCCAGAAGAAGTCATAAAGATAATTTTGACTTGGTTTTGATAGAGATGAATGACTTGCTTTTCGCTCTCGGAAAGACTGGAATGAATTTCTAGATAGTCTTGGTTTTTCTCAAACCTCTGCCAAAGACGTTGAAGCGATTCAATCAGTTGTTGCAATCGTTGTTTATTTTGAATATAGACTAAAATTTGAGCGTCTGTTTCCCCCTGTTCTTCAGTAATGCACTCAATATCTGCTAAAATTTGTTCTCGCAGTTTTTTGTGTAAATCATCTTCTTTGGGTTTTAAGCGATCGCGCTCTTGAAATTGGGTTGAATGAATGATAATATTGTAGGTAATATTGAGATTGCTCGCGGGATAGGAGTTAGTGTTAATGAGGGTTGCTGGATAGTGTTTGAATTTAAACCGCTCTAGCGTCAAGGGTGAAGCCGCTTTCTTCGCTTTGCGGAAAAAGATTTTATCGGGTTCCGAATTGCCGGATTTTAAATGCTGTTGAATGACATCTTTGTCTACAATAGAAGCATCAGCGATAATAATTTTAGGATTAAATCCATGTTGTCCTGTGGTTAATCCATACTCTCTGAGAATTTGAGTAATGCGATTTAGGAATTCTGCGCCACTATCATCTCCGGTGATTTCATCAATCATGATAAACAAGTGCTTAAACCGCTTAGAAATGGCTTGCATTTTTGCTGGAATCACGGCTTGAGTTTTGCTATTGTAGGCTCCCTTGAAAATTTGGCCAAAATGCTTGAGCGTATCACTTCCATTGGGCGTTTTTTTCAAGGATTGAATGGAGATGGAGGCAACGATTTTATTGGTGCTTTGACGATCGACAAGGGTATGGATAGCTTCGCACATGCTGCGAATGACTCCCGCTGTATTTTTGGGTGCTTCGACGATTAGATCTTCAGTTTTGCGTTGCAAGCGAGAAGGGTACGTTTTCTGATTCTTTTGAGCTTGGTTTCCATCAATAAATAAAACGGATTGTTCCCTAAAATTGCCTTGCCATCGATCGGAAAGATATTGTACCATATAAGAACCTTTGTGTTCGGCAATAATCTGGGAATTCGTGTTTAAGCACACTAAGTTTTTACTGCACCATTTTCCCCGATCATCCTTAAATTTTTCCAGGATATCGAGGTTAACCTGTTTGCGGGGACTGACGTAGAAAAACAGAAACCCCTCGTCTTGATGCTGTTTGAGGAAATTGGCGATCGCCGTGGTTTTGCCAATTCCTGGATTCCCCGTTAAAAAAAGATACAAACTATCGGAAAGGAGCGATCGCCAGATCAACTCAGCATGGCCATTGCGTAAATCCAGGCTAGAATCGAGATGATACTCTTGGGCAATATCATCGGGAAGAGGTGCAACCGAAGTCAGAAACTCCTGAATTTGCTCGTTATGGGTAACCACTGTGGTTCGATCTGGGGGAATGTTAATCAACTTTTCTACAAACTCCCTACCGCGATTGAAACTCGAACCCATCTGACGCTTGATCTGATTAAACACCTGTTTTCGCACTGCGATCGTCTCTTTCCCACTGGACTCATTCTTGTAAATTTGATAACAGGTTTCAAACAAGGAGAGATTTTCCAGATGGATCGTCATCGTATTCATCGTGCGATCGCTGTATCCCATCGCACTCAAAATCACCTTAGAATCTTTAGGAATAATCCCTATTTTCTGTAAAAACTGATAAAAACTATACGCATATCCTCCCGCTTGAATCAACTTGGCACTCTCCTTATCCTTCGACTTAAACGCCGTAAAATAATCCTTCAAACCCGGAGAAAAGAGAAACTCTAAATCTGGATTTTCTCCGGTATCAATTCTCAGCTTAGAAAACACACTTTTCGAGCGCAAATAATTAATTTCTTGAATTAATTTGCTTTTAATCAGTTCAATAAAATGCCCTAAGTTCGTCAGATCCTTTTCCGACTGAATTGCAAATACGGATTCATCCACCACCAAAATGCGATAGTCTTGTCGCGAACCTTGAGTATAGCGGAGCAACAACAGGGTATCCGCTCTTAAAAACTCTCCTGTATCGCTATATTGGTTCATATACATCTCCAAGCTATCCCGATCGAGTCCCTCTAACCGAGATAACCATCCTTCAGAGAGCTGCTCTTGACTCTTCGGATGCGTCTTCAGACTATTGTCCCCCGCAAACGCACATTGATAATAAAGCACCTCTAAACAACGCTCAACGTTTCGCCATCCCGTCGCTTGCAGATATTCTGCTAAAAAATTATACCCACCCAGAAACCCCTTCAAGAGTAAAAGTTGACTCCAGGTTTCAATGATCTGACGATCGCTGAAACTCATTGAACCTGCATTTTCAATCAGTTTTTTATTAATTTCTGTGAAATTTAAGTTTGTTAGCTCTTGACGATAATAATCAACCCATTCCGGTGACAATTGTTTTTGCTGAAGATAATTGAGAATCCCAATATTAAATCCAATTTCAAATGGTCGTCCTTGATCTTCTATTTTCATTGCTCATTTTAATCCACTCTTAAGGCCTTTTTTGCTTCCGTCAGAAACGCTAAAGAATTAAACTCTGACTTCCCATTCATATGCTTAAACAAAGACAACTTACCCACTGAATAATCCCCAATAATATTTTGATAGGGATCGAGCTTTAAGCTAATATTGCGCGTGGCTTCATAGCGAGAGAAGTGAAACAGCGTCAAATACTGTAAAATATCATGTTTCAATTCTCCCTCATGCAGCAGTCCTTGATAAATCACCTCATTATCCAAAATCCCCTTATAAGTATTTAAGAGGGTAGCATAGGAAATTACTCCATTATAAAACCGCTCGTCAGTATTACCCACTTTCAGTCCATTAAACAAATTAAAGAATACTACTGCTTGCTGACTGGGATCGTCCACTAACTGGGTTAACTCGCGGATATCTTGAACATACAATGATTTGGGTGTGAGATTCATAGAAGAGCGCACATAATATTTGTCAAAAAACATCGGATAAATTAGAATATCTGGGTTATTATTTCGCAGACGACGAATCAGCGATCGCGACATAAAAAATAAGCGATCCTCTTCAACCGTCATATTTAAGCTGCTGGTATAGGGAGCTTTGGCAATATAAACAAAATGCCGATATCCTTGCTGATAGAGTTCCGTGATTTTATCCCGAATAACTAAAGGATTATCAAATATTTCCGAGCGCAGATAAGAATCGGAGAATGTGCTTAAGCAATTAATCTCTATCCGAGCATCTTCCCGACGAGTAACGCTCACCACTTCTCCCATTAAATTAGAGAGATGTTGGGATTTATCCGTTTGATACTGGGCATCAGTTTCGCGACTGGAAACCACAATAATGGCTAACTTATCTAATTTAGGCGTTTCCTCCAGTTTATCAAATGAGAAAACTTTAGGCAGTCGGGAATAGAGAGAACTAAGACCATTTCTCGTTTTATGAATATTGTTGCTCGTAATATCAAAGCCTTGGAAGTTTGCCAGTATTTTCTCTTCATTGAGCAGATGGGAGACAGTAACCGACAAATTCAGGATGAATTCTTCAAGGGGGGATGAATTGTTTTTATTAGTGAGATGAAAGCGGACAATAGGAATAAATAGGTTTTCGGGGTTGGGGAGATAACTGGCTAACTGTTGAACTACGATATAGAAGAGCAGGGTAAAGGTAAAGCGGTATAGAAATGCTTGTCGATCATCTAATTTTTCGTTTTTGACTGTATCGATATGAAACAATACTAATTTTCTGCTTTGTAAAGTTTCATAGTGTTTCTTATAGACTCCATCAGTCAGACACTTCTTAGGCGTTAGTAACACAGGAAAGCTCTGAAGATTATCCAGATCATAGCTCATAGAAAAAGATTGGCGATCGCTCGTTTCTGCATAGCGAATATCTTCTATCTTGATTTTAACCGGTAATTGGCATAAGATATCCGGATTTACCGTCGCTTCTCCCACCGATAAATACTGAAGAGACTCCTTCTGATTTTTTCTCAGAACATCCTTAAACAGAGTTAGTCGGTTCAAAATTCGATCGACATCTGTTTCTAATAACGTTTTCCTCACTCCCACATGAATACAATGTTCACTCGAAGGTATAACCCTTTCCCGTGTTAAAGTATGCTTGACTAATTTCACCAAGCGCTCAACTTTGTCTTTAACCTTAAATTTTTCCAATCCTTTGCGAATTCCTCTTAACAGTCCTACTTTTTCCTGATTGTTATTTCCTTGCAGTGTTCCTAAAATATTCGCTTCAAAACGACTCACTGGATCGTACTGTAATTCATCACTATAATTATATCCTTCTGCCTCTGGATTGCAATCGGATGCAAAAACAAAGAAATATAAAAATGTGACTTTTAAAATCTTTTCTAGTCCATATTTAGTCTGAGCAGAAGCCTGATTTTCTTCCTGCTCTAAATCCAGTAAACTACAATAATAATCAAAGGCATTTTTGCTCCCCTGATTTTGCACCGGGCCATTTAATTTCAGTTTCAGCCCAAAAATAAATTGTCTTCTGTTATGGAGGGGATCTGTTGTTTCTCCTAAATAGCCTTCAATGATGGGGATAACGGGTAAAATATCTAAGGCTTCGGCACGGGAGAAGAGTTGACGAAAATTAACGGTTTTCCCTTGATAGGAAACTTCATACTCTGCATCCGCTTTATTGGGATCGGCAATATAATCATTCAGAGCTTTTAGGCGACGAATTAAATCCCTGAGATAAACTACCTCTCGATGTTTTTTTGCATTAATATTTTCTTCTAAATATTCTAAATACTGAATTTTCGCCGCTTTTTTCAGTTGTCCCAAAACTTCCGTGTCCACCAACCGCTTTAGCCGATCTAGATCGGAATCCTTATCTGCTATCAGATCCCTTAGCATATCTTCTAGCTCGTCTTGTTGTTCATCCGTTTCAGCATGAAGCTGCTCGTAGATATAACGCCTTAATTCTTCGGGTAAATTGCGATTTAGGGCATCAGTGCTATCGACGGTGATGGTTAACTTGTGAAATTTAATTGAGCCAGGAGATTGAATTTGTAAGCGTTGTTTTTGTAATTCTGTATAAGGCGTAAAGGGATAACTTAAATCTAAACTAGGTTGTGAATTCTGAAAGGTGGAGAAATCCTGAAGTAAACTCGACAGAAAGGTGCTGGTTTCTAAGTTTTTTGCGTTTAAGCTAGATTGGAGTTGCTCTAGGAGTGCTTGTCTAATTGCTCGGATTTTATCGGGAAACTGTGCAGCGCAGGAGTCACTGAAATTGAGGGTAGCAGCGCGAACCCGCCAATCTACCCCTAGGATGGGATCGGTCAGATTTTGGTGAGCTATCTGATGGGCGATCGCCTCTACATTAACCAATAACCGCTCAGAATCATCGGAAACGCGAAATAAACCGGGCTGATTGGCGATCGCCTCTACAATGCGATCGAGCATCTCCCCATAATCTACCCTGGGCAGACTATCATCCGCTTGTCGAAAGGAACTAACCATCGTCATCAAAGCTACCTTTCGTTTAATTATATAATCGCCCCGTAACCTTTACAAGCCCGTATTACTACTTCAAAGATGTCTGCTATAATATTACCGGTTTAAAGGTTAGATGAACAGAATGGAAACCCATCTTTATGAAACCGATTTTTATGGTTGGCTGATGCAGCAATCTCACCTCTTAAAAACCGGTGAATTCAAACAGTTAGATATTGCCAATCTGGTGGAGGCACTCCAATCGTTGGGCAAACAGCAGCGTCAAGAACGCAGAAATTGTTTAGGCGTGTTATTGGGGCATTTCTTAACGTGGTAATTTCAGCCCGAAAGACGCACGAAAAGCTGGCGAGCAATCACCCGAGAACAGCGCCGGGAAATTGTCCGCCTGATGAAAGAAAATCCGAGCCTGAAACCTTATTTAGACGAAGCGATGCTCTATGGCTATCAGTCGGGATTAGATTTAGCCGTGCGCGAAACCCCTTTAGATTATCCCGATTTACCCGAAGATTATATTTACAGCGCTTCGCGCTGCTATAAGGTACATTGTTGATCGTAGATGTGAGTTGTCATTACGACCGCAGGGAAGCAATCGCCAAGATTGGGGGATTTTGCGATTGCTTCATTCCACTTCGTTCCATTCGCAATGACTGATCTCAATGAGACTGTACTCCGTTACAGCGCA
>DDLS01000068.1 GCA_002340255.1 Cyanobacteria bacterium UBA2566 | reverse complement strand
ACAGCGCAAAGCGCTGTATTCCTATAGCAGAGCAACGTTATCAAAACTATCTTGAACAACTAACTTTCAAGTATCTGCAAGAAAAATCAGGATTGCATGAGGAAGAGTTAGAGCAATATTTTGCCGAATCGCACCCCAGAAAAGAAAAACTGCAAAGTTGGGAATGTCTGGAGTTAAATATACTTCAGGAGGTGGTCAGTGCATTAGGAGGAACTCTAGAAATTAAAATAAAAATCCCCCATAAAGATCCTCTGGTTCTTATTAGCTAGACCGTTCGAGAATAGTTCAAATCCCTAAGGTCAGTACCCAACCTCTTAATGTGCCGGTATTACCTAAAGCATAATCAATCACTTGTAATTTCCACACTCCTTTAACGGAGAGATTAACTAAGTCTTGCAATAAGGGACGCTCAGAAGGGGTATAAGTATGTTGAAGCCGGGTTTGTTGGCCTAATGCCCGGTTTTGGAGCAAAATGGTTTTATTATTGGGAGCAATTAACCTGACTTGAATATCGCCTAAAAAACTGTGATCGATGTCTACAGTCACTTGGATATCTCGTAATGAATTGCTTTCCGAAATATAAATCGAGCTACTAATGCCGCGACTATCGTAATCTCGAATGGCGACGCTGGCATAATTTTGCCGTTGAATCCAGCGGCTAACTCTGGGAGGAGTGGGGCGCGATCGCACAGCAGCCGCAACAGCTTTATAGGCATTCACCTTACCATAGCCAAACCACTCGGAGTGGCCCCGACTATCATAAGAGCCTTTGCGAAAGCCAAACTGAGGATCGGGATCTGAGTCCACAATCTTATCCGTATTCGAGATTAAAATTTGCTTCACCTGAGCCGCCGTTAAATCGGGATTCGCTGATAAGACTAGGGCTGCGACTCCAGCGACAATGGGACAAGCACTGGAAGTCCCGCCAAAAGTGCCTGTAAAATCCCCCGTACCATACCCTGCTCCCCCTACCCGGTCAGTTGTGAAAACACCTAATCCTGGAGTAGCACGGGTAACTGCGGGAGGAGTTTGGATAAATCCGGTTTGCTGTAACCAAATCCCTGGAGGCGCATTATTAGATGGAGCGCAAACGGCGATTTCTTTCCCCCAGTTACTGTAGATGGCTTTTTTGCTCAGACTCGAACAAGCAGAAACGGCAATCACATCGGGATGAACGGGAAAACCGGCTAACCATCGGGTATTCCCAGAAATGACATTGCTCGGCCATCCTTGTTCATTAACGGTATCGTTAATGGGGCGGTTGGCATTCCCAGAAGCAAAGACAATCACACAGCCTTTCCCCTGACGGCCTTGGGTGGCAGCTTTGGTCAGGGCAGCGTTTTGGCGTAGGGAGAGGGGAAAATTAACGGCGGCTGGTCCCCAACTACAGGAAATCACAGCAGCTCCGCGACTGGCACACCAATCAAAGAGTTGTTCCATGGAATTATCATCTAAGAAGCCGGTGGTACGCACGGGCATTAGGGAGCATCCAGGCGCTACACCAACGATACCGGAGCCGTTTTCTTCGGCAATGGCAACTCCGGCACAGGAGGTTCCATGGTTTTCCACCAGTCCTCCGGGTTGGGGGATAAAGTCTCGGTCTTTGAAGTCTTTGGGGGCAACAATTTTGCCTAATCCTTGGAAGTCAGGATGGTTGAGGTCGATCGCATCATCGGCAATGGCGACGACAATGGAGCGATCGCCCCTAGTCAGATCCCAAGCTCGTTCTGCATCAATATGCGACCCCGTAGTGAGATAGTTTCCCCCATTATGGTTCAGATACCATTGTTGTCGATAAGATCCATCGGTGGGGCGATACATGGGTTGGCTGGGAATAATCAGATTGGGTTCAGCCGTAATGACTGCTGGAGAAGCCATTAGGCGGTTGGCAATTTTAATCGGATTTTCTGTGGATTTTTCCGTCAGTTGATAAACCCAGGTATTGGGGAGCGTTTCCACCGGTTTGACTTCCCGCAGGCCATACTTTTGAATTGGGTCCGTGCGAGTTTGGGCATTGCTCGTTGGCGACCATTGAATGGTAATCTCGTTGGACAAATAGGTGTAGGTTCCCGGTGAATTTTTGATCTGATAGACATGACTGGCAAAGGCCACATCTTGGGAATTGCGAGCTGAAGTAATGGCCGTTTCTAAGCTTTGGGGATCGACCGTTAATTCTGAGAGTTTTGGAGCAATAGGACGAGTCGCTAAGGAAGGGAGATCCTTGGCCCAGTCGGAAGACATATTAGACTTCGGGGAAACCGTCAGCCGATCTGAAGCCTTTTCTAAAACCAATTCTTGGCCGCCCCGTTGCAGCACTAGCCCGATTTCTGACTCTGGGATACCCGACTTGGCCTGAACGGGATCGGAGGACCGATCCGGGGGAGAACTCAATTGACTCCCAAGAAAGCGCCACAACTGCTCAAAAACTTTGACCATCTTCACTACTCTATTGCGATCGTTTATCTCTTGCTTTTGATTGGAACAGATAAAAAGGGGAACTGTCTGCTAAATTATGTTTAGATTTGTTTTATATTGTTAGTCTTCACTCTAGCTCTTACAACTCATGGTATCTTTAAAATCCTCTGAACTCCTGCAAGCGACGACCCTAGCTATCTGTACTTCTGCGATCGCCTTCACAAACGTAGCCTTTGGACAATCTACCCACCAGAACTTAGCGGCTCAAGAAGCTCAACCGAATGCCGATGAATTTCGGCCCCTGAATCAGGAAAACAGTCTACTGAGTAGGATCGGGGGCGATCGCCTGATGGCTGAAGCGGCTGAAGCCGTGGGCAATGAAAATTATGCCCTAGCGCAGCAAAAACTCCAAGATGCTCGTCAAGTGTTTAACCAATTATCGAATTTTTATCAGGAACTGGCAGCGAGCTTCTCTGGTATTGATAATCGTATTGCGAATAGCCAACGGGATTTAGCTGTGGAAACGGCGCAAAAACGGGATGAAGCAACCTATCAGCTTGCCCTCGTCCATCGCGCTCAAAACGAAGCTGATTTAGCGGTTCCCCTGCTGGTACAGGTGATTCGCTCTCAAAACCCCACCACCGAAATGGGTAAAAAGGCATACCAACAATTATTTGAATTAGGCTTTGTAGATTCTCCCTATCCCAAAAGGGATGACGATAGTGAAGCTACGTCTGCGGTTCCCCAATAGAATCCATAAGAGTATCAGCGGGGTCATTCCCTTGAGTCTCTAACGGGCGATCGCTACAATAAAGAGTGGAGAACAATTGATCGTAAGTAATCATAAGGAGTCTTGTATGGTTCGTCCAGCCGAAGTAGAAGCGATGATTAAAGCCAAGCTTCCTGATGCCCAAATTCACCTGAAGGATATGACGGGAGGAGGGGATCATTACGAAGCGATCGTGGTCTCCCGTGAGTTTGAAGGCAAAAGACCGGTACAACAACATCAGTTGGTTTATGCAGCCGTTCAGGAGGCCATGGCCAGTAATGCTATCCATGCCTTGGGTTTAAAGACATACACCCCAGAAGAATTTCAAGCGGTTCAGTAAAATTCTTAAAAATCAGTTAAGATCGAGACTCTGAAACCGATTTAAGGTTGCCGTTCTACTTTCCTCACTTGATAACTATGACTCCAGACTTAAAAGAACACATTGACAATACAATTAAAGCGCACAAAGTTCTTCTGTTTATGAAGGGAAATAAGCTGATGCCCCAATGTGGATTTTCCAATAATGTGGTGCAGATGCTCAATCAGCTTGCAGTCCCCTATGAAACAATAGATGTGTTGCAAAATGATGCCATTCGCCAAGGAATTAAAGAGTATTCTAATTGGCCAACTATTCCCCAGCTTTATATTAATGGCGAGTTTGTTGGCGGCTCTGACATTGTTTTTGGGTTATACCAAAGTGGAGAACTCGCCCAGATGGTGGAAGTGGCTTTAGCTTCCTAGAATAACCTCTCTATTGATCGATAATCCCCCGGTGGTTATTTAGGGATAGAGTCTATCTGAAAACTACCAGGGGATATTTTTTGGGGTTGAAACAACCTAGAAACCAGCGATAGCCCATAACTCTGGGCTAGTAATATTTGGCTTCGGGTTCGGGCAGGGGCATTTCAAAATTAGATCGGTCGCGTAAATATCGATAAGCTTCTTCTTCTAGCCGATGGACTAAATAGGTTTCAATACAATTAGAATGTCTTAGTGCCGCCAGATAGCCTTCGAGATACATACGCAAGTCATCATAGCGGTATCCCCGGTTCCAGAGGTCTACGAGAGAATCAGTAATTTTTTGGTAAAAGCGGATGGTTTGAGTATCCTGAAGCATCATAAGAGTTGTCTCCTGATCGTCAACTGAACTTCACTTCGTTGGGTATCTTAAGGGTCGATCCTTTGGTCTGTTCACTTCCCAATAGGCAAAATCCGGATCGGTCAATCGCAGAATGGCCTAGGGCCACTGATAGCTTTATTTTAACGAATCTCCAGACAGAATTGAGATAGGCAATCTGCTGGAGTTTCTTAAACTTAGCATACCTAAAGAAACAAATTCCGTACCGATCCCTAAAAATCCTTAACCGGAATACTCGGTATCGACAACTACAAAAAAGTAAGTTAAACCTTGTTAAGGTGAATGAGTTATTTGCTGCATAGTGTGGTAGGGAAATTAAACCGAAGTGGTCTTGATTGGTATTCAGATTATTGAAAGCAACCCTCATCTGCGATCGCTTCTCGGTTGGCACTTACAGCAGGCTGGCTATGGGATTTACCAATCTGCCGATAGTGCCAGCGCTCGTCATGTTTATATGGTGCGGGAACCGACTTTAGTGGTTTTAGATGGTAGTATTTCTGGAGGACAAGGTTTAGAACTTTGTCAGTGGATTTACAATCAACAAAAATCTTTGATTTTAATGCTTTCTGCTCGTAATGCAGAAACTGATGTGGTCGCTGGACTGCAAGCCGGTGCAGATGATTATCTCACCAAACCGTTTGGAATGCAGGAGTTTATGGCACGGGTACAAGCTCTGATCCGACGGCAAAACAAACTTACCCCTCCTGCCCATCTTAACTATGGTGAACTGAAGATCGATCTGGTGCAACGACAGGTCTCTCTTAAGGGAGAGGCGATTGATTTAACACCCCAAGAATTTAGCTTGCTTTATGCCCTGGCTCAAGTAGGAGGAGAACCCTTAAGTCGGTCTCAGTTACTACAACGGGCTTGGCCAGATGAGATTGATAATCCTCGTACTGTGGATACCCATGTTCTTTCTTTACGCAAGAAAATTGAGAGAGATCCCCGCCAACCCCATGTCATTCAAACGGTACGCAAGGTCGGTTATCGGTTTAATCAGGATGGACTAGCCCAGCAGAGGAGATCGCCGTCTCCTTTTCCCACCCGTTCACCTTCCCTGTCTGCCCAGCATACGTTTCCCATGAAACAATAGAAATCAGGAGAGGGAATAGGGTGATTGTGCAGTCCTCAA
>DDLS01000064.1 GCA_002340255.1 Cyanobacteria bacterium UBA2566 | reverse complement strand
GAGCCTATCGAGATAATGAAGTATATCCCGCCCACCCGTTGATGCTGACTCTAGAAGAAATTGGCAAGTCAGGAGCGAGGATAAATACCATAACCCTCGCGCCTTTAAGCGAAACCGGTCTGAATGGCTTGGTCGCAGATACTCTAAGTTGTAGCCAGGATTGGGCTTGGTCTTTAAATGAATTAGTCTATCAAAAAACCCAGGGAAATCCCTTTTTTGCCACTCAGTTTCTCAAGGGATTGCACGAAGATGGGTTTATTGCTTTTGACCGCGATCTGGGTTATTGGCACTGTGACCTGACGCGAGTGCGTCAGTTAGCACTGACCGATGATGTCGTAGAGTTTATGGCCACTCGGTTGCACAAACTCCCCAAAGAAACTCAAGAGGTACTGAAGTTAGCCGCCTGTATTGGTAATCAGTTTGATTTAGAGACTTTGGCCATTGTCAGGGAAGAGCCTGAGATGGAAGTAGCAGTTTCATTGTGGAGGGTACTGCAAGAGGGATTGGTGTTGCCATTAAACCAGACCTATAAGTTTTTCCAAGGGAATAAAGGAGAGGAAAAAGTACGGGTACAAGACGTTTCGGTTCGTTACAAGTTTCTGCACGATCGCGTCCAGCAAGCTGCTTATTCCCTGATTGCGGACGATCGCAAGCAGATGACACACCTGAACATCGGGCGATTGTTGTTGCAGAAAACATCCAAAGGGGAACGAGAAGACAACCTCTTCAACATCGTCAACCAGTTGAATATCGGTATACCTCTGCTCGAGAAACCGAGCGATCTCGAAGATCTCGCACAACTGAATTTAGGGGCAGCACGGAAGGCCAAATCCTCTGCTGCCTACAATGCGACAGCAAGCTACTTAAACACAGCTATCCATCTGATCCTGCGTACTGAGGCAACTCCTTTGGAAGTATGGCAAGCTCACTATACATTAATGCTGCCATTACATAATTTACTGGCAGAAGTCAGCTATCTCAATGGCAACTTTGAAAAGGCAGAGCAACAGATTCAAACCGTCATCAACAACGCTAGAGATCTTCTCGATCGTGTCAAAGTCTACGAAATCCGCATTTCAGTTTTGGTGGTGCAAGGCCAGTATCAAGCAGCACTGGATGTGGGGTTAGAAATTTTGAGATTGCTCGATGTCTCCCTGACGGAGGCTCCCTTACCCGATATCGATATCGATCGCCTCTACAGCCTGCCGACAATTGCCAATCCCCAGATTGTTTCTGCTTTGAGCATTCTGAGCAAATTATGGGCCCCAGCCTTTATTGGCAATCCCCAGCTCCTGCAATCGGTCGTTGTGACGATGCTGAATCTGTCTGCAACCCACGGAAACTCAGCAAGAGGAGCCTTTGCCTATGCACTCTACGGGATGTTGCTCTGTGCCACGATGAAGGACATTGAATTGGGGTACCGCTTTGGGCAACTGGCGCTGCATACCCTCGATCGCCATGAAGATGCCGAACTGACTTGCAAGGTGAATCAACTGTTTCATGCCTTTATTCGCAACTGGAAAGAGTTAGCGCGCGATCGCGCCGAATGTCTTGCCGATAACGTATTAACGGGCTTAGAGACCGGTGACATTGAGTTTGCCTGTTATTCCGCGATTAACTATTGTGATAACCTTTGCGTCATGGGCGAATCCCTAAGCCTCATTCATCAAAAACAAAGCTATTACATTGAGCTGACCAAGAGTCTCCAGCAAGAATTCCAATACTTTGCTGCCGTAATCTGGGGACAGTTCGTGGAAAATTTAATGGGTCTGGCGGCCGATCCCAAACAACTGGTGGGGCAACGGTTTAATGAAGATGAGTCCATACCTAAGATCGAACAGATGAATTCGTTCACGGCATTGTTCTTTTTTTACACCTCTAAAACAATGTTGCATTATTTGTTTGACGATTATGAAGGAACCTTGGTTCATTCCCAGTCCGCCATTGAGTACGAACAAGCTGGGGTGGGAATGTTACCCATCACTCAGATTCCCTTGTATCGGTCATTAGCTTTGTTAGCGCTCTATCCCAGTGCTGCCCCGGAACAGCAAGCTCAAATGTTGGAGGAGGTGGAAACTCACCAAAAACGTCTAGACATTTGGGCCACTCACGCTCCGCAGAATTTTCAGCATAAGCTGGATTTAGTGGCTGCGGAAACAGCACGGATTCAGGGCGATCGAGGACAAGCGATTGAACAATACGATCGCGCGATTTCTGGGGCGAAAGAAAACCAATACATCCATGAAGAAGCGATCGCTAACGAACTGGCTGCCAAATTCTACCTCAACTGGGGCAAAGAAAGAGTCGCCAGCAGCTATATGCAAGACGCTTACTATAGCTATGCGCGTTGGGGAGCAAAGGCGAAAATCGCGCATCTCGAACAACGCTATCCGCAACTGCTCGCGGCGATTGGGCAACCGACTCATCCTCAACGCCCGTCCGAGTTAAGCATCCCCCCAAGCCAGACAGCCAGCTTAACCAGCAGCAGCTACAGCTCCAATATCTGGTTAGATTTTCCCGCCGCGATCGAAGCTGCCCAAGCCATCTCTGAAGAAATTGAATTAGAGAAACTCTTAGCAACGTTAATGCAGATCGCGATCGCCAATGCTGGAGCGCAAAGCGGTCATTTAGTGTTATATCAAGACAATCAATGGGTGGCGATCGCCAAAGCCAATCGAGAAAGGGCCGAACGACTAGACATTCAGCTCGATCGATACTCGAATCTTCCCCAGAGTTTAGTGTATTCGGTTGCGCGGACTCAAGAGACAGCCGTGTTTGACAACTTAAGTACAGTAGACCAATTTGCCGGCGATCGCTATCTGATTACCCACCAACCCAAATCCGTGTTATGTATGCCGATGAGTCGTCAAGGAAAACTCATCGGTATTTTGTACCTGGAAAATAACATCACTCTGGGTTCTTTTACCCGCGATCGGATTGAGATGCTCAAACTACTTGCCAGCCAAGCAGCGATCTCTCTAGAAAATGCTCGTCTGTATCAACAAACCGAACACTATTCCCACACCCTCAAAGCAGAGGTCGAGCGCAAAACTGAAGCCCTCAACCAAAAAGCTCAAACGTTAGAGACAACCTTAGAACAGTTGCAACGCACTCAAGCACAACTTATTCATAGTGAGAAAATGTCCTCGCTCGGTCAATTAGTTGCTGGGATTGCTCATGAAATTAATAATCCAATTGGCTTTATTCGTGGCAATATTAATCATACCCAAAATTATATTCAAAACCTAATCGATTTGCTCGAACTGTATCAGCGCGAATATCCTCAAAGAAATGCGGATATTCAAGCAAAACATGAAGAATTAGACCTCGATTTTTTACTTGAGGATGTCACCAAAACCTTGCAATCGATGGAAGTGGGTAGCGATCGCATTCATCAAGTCGTTCTCAGCTTGCGAGACTTTTCTCGTTTAGATGAAGCTGAAATCAAAACCGTTGATATCCATAGTGGAATTAAAAGTGCGCTGTTAATTCTGCAACATCGATTTCAAAAAAATGAACACCAACCCGAAATACGAGTGATTGAAGAGTACGGACAACTGCCCAAAATAACCTGCTATCCGAGTGAACTAAATCAAGTCTTTTTCAATATTATTAATAATGCGTTAGATGCGATTCAAGAGAATCCTCAACATAAGCCAACATCTGAAGTCCGAATTTGCACTGAAGCGATTGAAAACCATCAGATACGAATTACAATCTCGAATAATGGCAGTCCCCTTCCGGAAGCGATTCAAGACCGGATTTTTGACCCATTTTTTACAACTAAGCCTGTCGGTAGAGGCACAGGATTAGGATTGTTTATCTGTTACTTCATTATTCAAAAACATGGGGGTACGATCGCCGTGCAATCGCAATCAGAAGAAAGAACAGCATTTGAAATTATTTTGCCCCAGAAGTGCGCGTAGATTGTTATATAGCAGAGAAAAGGAGAGTTGGGAAATTTTCTATTGCCATTAGTGCCTATTGCCTCAAACCATAACCTAACTATCCTAAGCAACTCTTTCTATACTATAGGATTTCGCACTCAAAGGTACGGGTTTAGGAATGGCGATCGCTCATCAAATTATTGAGGAAAAACATGGGGGCACAATCGATTGTTATTCCCAAATCAGTAAAGGTACGGGATGTATAATTTCTCTTCCTTTAGGCAATTCTGATGCGAAGAATTATGAATAAAGTTTAACCCCAAAGATACAGCCAAGGTTGCCTCGTTCACAAATTCTTCAGATTGATATAATAAACTAAAGAAAAATCTCTAAAATTAAGTCATTTTTTAAAACTGCCATGGCTAGTATCAGAACTCCCCTCCAGGACTACGAAGTCCTCAAACTGCTGCACTCTAGTTCCAGAACGCTAGTTTATCGAGGACTGCGCTTGGCTGATCAGAAGGCGGTGATTATTAAATTGCTCAACTGCGAGTATCCGACCTTCAGCGAATTGGTCAATTTTCGCAATCAATACACCATTGCCAAAAATCTCGACTTGCCCGGAATTGTCAAAC
>DDLS01000013.1 GCA_002340255.1 Cyanobacteria bacterium UBA2566 | reverse complement strand
GTTACAGCGCAAAGCGCTGTAAATGCCAGTTTTGGTTAAGCGATTGCCGTGAAGGCTGGCGGGAAAATAAGGCCAAGGGCGGTATTTTAATCGATGTGGCAAGCGATGAAATTGTGCAGCAGGGTTTATCGATACCCCATTCACCGCGCTGGTATGGGAATCGCCTGTGGTTGCTAGAGTCGGGTCAGAGCAGCTTGGTAACAATTGAGCCTTTGTCCGGTCAAAGGCAAACCGTCGCCCAACTTCCCGGTTTCACGCGGGGGTTGGATTTCTACGGTTCTTTGGCGTTTATCGGTCTTTCCCAAGTACGGGAAACGGGTGTTTTTAGTGGCATTCCCATTACTGAGGCAAAAGGCGATCGCATTTGTGGCGTTTGGGTGGTTAATATTCAAACAGGAGAAACCCTTGCTTTTTTAAGGTTCGAGGATGCCGTACAGGAAATTTTTGCCGTTCGCGTGCTTCCAGGAATCCGTTTTCCGGAAATTATCGATTTTAATGAGGAATTATTGGCCACTTCCTATGTTTTGCCCGACGAAGCGTTAGCAGAAGTGGCAAATTACAGCCAAGGATAGCATAAGGGTTTCAGCTTATCCAAAACTCATATTACATCACTCTTGATTTCCAAGAGAAATAATCTTTGAAGTCACCTGTAACCCAGCCAATTCTTTCTAAATCGTGCCACAACCACCGATAAACCATCTTAGTTACTGGATACCATCCTAAAGAATCTTCTCTCATATGAATATAAGGATGAATTGGCTCACTGCAATCTCGTAAATGTAAGCGATCTTGCACTATCTTCTTAGACAAATGAGGCAAGCGGTAATCTTCCCTTAATAACCTTTGGTCGCCCAATTCAAAATCTACACTATTTTTAGAACCTTTAGGCAAGGAAACCCAACACCAACTAATACTAACTGAGCCTCGCTTATGTTTAGGGGGTGTAACCACACCTACGATTTTAGCAGGTAGGATTGATGCAAGTTGTAACTCTGCTACAAGATAACTGAACCAAGTATCAAGCAACTGTTGATAGCTATCAATTGCTTTTTGATAAACATCTTCCACATATTCAAGCACCATCTCAGGAGAGACTATATCAGTTTCACAGAAAGATCTGAATGTGGATGGAAGAGTTAAATAAGTTTCATCTTGTGAACGACTTTTGTTTAATTGATCTTCTAATTGACTAATGCAAAATTGAATCATTTTTGAAGCTTTAGAAATTTCTAGTTTATCTAACCTAGATTCAATCTCATCTATCCGAATCGGTTGAAAATTGGGGGAACGTATTCCTGTTACATATAAGGCTCCATGCCAAGCTGCCTCGAAAGAAAGATAACTTTCGGAAACAGGGATACGTCTCTCAATTACGAGTGTAGAGAGTTTCTTAGTAATGATTTGAAAATTTTTCTGCCAAACCCAAGATACTTGTGGTTGATAATAGAGACCGAGACGGTCAACAATATCTGGATTGTCAAAATTGAAGGTAATGAGACACTTTCTCAGGTTGGTTTCATCAATTTTTGTATCAAAAAATTCAACATCTATTCCAGGTAAATTACCATCTTCATTCAATCGCATCACTAATTTGCTAAGACAGCCTATTCCTACAGAACAACTCTCCATCGCTACTCGGAATAAGTTTTCTATTCTCATTGCATCTGGTTCAAAATTATATATTTCAAAACTCCAATATGACATAGAATTATTTAGTACATTAAATGCATAAAATGGATTTGTTTTAACAATTTTCGCAAATTCATATGCCACATTCTCTAACAATTTAGTTTTATCTAATTCTAAAAATTTCAATTGAAAGAATTGTCGAATTAGTGGATGTAGTTGATAGCGTCCTTCCTCCACCCGTTGCAATAAACTTAATCCTACCAAGCCTTCTTGCCAGTCCTCTAAATCTTCCTCATCTACCTCCGAATGAATCGTTTCCACCCATGACCAAGTTATCGGTGCTGGAGCAAACAAACTCAGCAACCGTCCCAACTCCTTCTCTTCTTCTACCAACTCCTGCCAACTCAACTCAAACGCCGCAGCTACCCCTCGCTCGGCCGTCATCTCCGCCGACCTATCCTGCAAAGAGCGATGCTCTAATCCCAACCGCTCCCGCATCTTCAGCAACGATAAATCCCGTTTCTTGGCCAAATACCGCCCCACCAACTCCAACGCCAACGGTAAATAACCCACATCCGCACACAGGGCTTTCGCTGTCTCCCACTCCCGCTCTATCCGCTCCTCCCCCACAAATGACACCAACAACTGCAATGCCGCCTCTTCCGCCAACACCGGCAATTCTAGGCGTTGAAAGGATTTCCACTTTTGCTTGCGCGTGGTCACCAACACCTTAAACCGTCCATCCGACGGCAGCACTCCCTCAATCGTCTCGTACTCCTGCACATCATCAAACACCACCAGCACCTTACCCTCCGGTTTCCAGTGCTGCCAACAGTAATCTACCCGCTCTTTCAAATTCCACTCTTCCGAAGGATTCAAATCCAGCCGCGACTTGGCAAAACTCAAAAACTGCACCGCTTCAACTCTTCCGAAGGATTCAAATCCAGCCGCGACTTGGCAAAACTCAAAAACTGCACCGCCACATCCACACCGCGCCCCTCCAACCAGCACGCTCCCCCCGGATAAGCCTTTTCCAGAAACCGACGAGCATACTGTAATGCCAACTCCGTCTTGCCAATTCCCCCCATTCCCGTCACCGAAGTAATCGCCACCCGCTCCGTTCTCTGGAGCTGCTCGTGTAACCGCTCCATCACTTCATCCCGTCCCACAAACTCCTTAGCATCTGTCCGTGGCAGATTCTGGGGGATGCCTACCGGTAGGGGTTTTGGGGGTTGATGGACAATCTTACCAATGGCCGTCCCCACTGGCCCCTCGAAATTCATCTGTATTTCTGGCTTAGACTCCTCTTCCGGCATAACCCGTTGACCTCCAGTCCTCAGCAATCTCTTAAAGTAGGTGAGTGACTCCAAAGTGGTGAACGCCCCTGTATCCAATGCGAACGCACCAGATCTGTGCATCCGGGTATCGTTCCATTAATCGATCCGAAGCCGTCATCGTATCATCTGCTAGTTCAAACGCTCCAGTCTCCAGATCGATCGCCACAATCTTGCCATAATTCCCTTCCTCAACTTCAGGACGCACCTGAGATTGATAAATCTCATTCCCCCGTCGCCCAAATTCTTCCTTACCGTAGCGAAATGATTCAACTGTCATCGGTCTAACCTCATGCTTTTCTAAAAAGGGCATTACGGATTCTGGAACCCTTCATAAGCTGCCACCAAAATATTCACATAAGCATTATCCGTCAGTTCCTTCAGCGCCTCGACTCCTCCAGCCTTCAACGCTGCCATTACTCGTTCCTTGAGCGCCGGATTTTTCTCTATCCCGTTCACCGCAACCTCAATCTCTGCCTGAGTATCCGCAGGCAAGTTCTCCGGGTAGGAGCGATTGAGCAATTGCAGTAACTGCTGAATTTCAGCCGCCGAATCCGCCAGACTCTGCTTCGGATTAACATTCACCGTCTCCGCTTTCCCTACTGCGCTATTCACAGAACTGCTAAAGTTCATCTGCACTTCGATATTAGTTGGGGCATTTTGAGAGGCTTCATTGCTCATACAAGTCATTCTCTATATTGCTAGATTGTTAGTCTAAAGTTTAACCGAAATTAAATGGACGAAACAACACTTGCCAGACCTCCATTCCAGTTGTGGAGCGATCGCCAGATTGCATGGTAAAACAATGAACAATGGGGAGGGGTTTGGGGGACTAGTCCCTCAAAGAGATCTCGCACTCAAGCCCAACCAATCATCATTAGACATCTCCCCTTATCCCGAACTCAGGTTCCTCTACTTCCGGCTTAGACTCCTCTTCTGGCAGCACGATTTTTACTCCTCCAAACTATCCGACAGGTTACGATAACCACTAATCACCCGCACGATTTCAATACTATCCTCCATCACTCGATAGAAGATGATATATCCCATCAACGGAGTCCCCCGTAATCCAGATTTCATACGAGCATAAGAACGTCCTGAATAAGGAAAATCCACCAATTGTTGACATTTGCGATGAAACCCCTCAACGAAGCGGTCTCCTGCCTCAACACTTTTGGCTAAAAAATAGTTAGAAATTTCTTCTAAATCCCGACTTGCCCTAGCCGCAATTCTGAGACGACTCATTGCTGTTGTTCTCTAGCTGACAACACTTTTTGCCGCAGTTGAGCAATAACGGTCTCTCCATCCAATACTTCCCCCCGTTCCAATTGCGCTAACCCTTCCTCAACTTTGTGTCGGGTTTGCTCCAGCCATTGTAAGTATTGTGGATTGTCTTCTGGTTCTTCGAGTTCGGTTTCATCAACCAGAAGCATTAGGGCTGTATCTAAAGCATCTTGCAATGAAGGATATCGACCTTGTTGCACTAATGACGTTAAAAGTTGGGTTTGTTCTGCACTTAAAGTAACAGCCATAAGAATGGTAGCGATCGCAATTTAGAGTATTCCTTGTATCATAACGTTACCCTATGCAAAACACCCTGGAGCGATCGCCAGATTGCATGGTAAATTAACCTCCAGGCGATCGCTCTGGTAAGAGTGGAATAATGTACTCTAATAATTCAGGAATATTCGTTTGAACCACTTGCCACACTAAATCAAGCTTCACCTCATCATAGTCGTGAATTAGGCGATCGCGCATCCCAGCAATTTGTCTCCACTCTACCGCCGAATGGCGATCGCGAAACTCTGAAGAAAGACGTTTGACTACTTCACCAATAATCGTAATTTCATACAAAACTGCAAGTTGAGTTCTTTCGTCACCCTCAAAATCAGCTTGAGTCATATTCTCAGTTAATCGGAGAATAGTCCGACAGAATTTCGCGATATCAAGCAAATAGGATTCGTCCCGACTCATAGATAATCCGTGCTGTACTTAAAATATTCTGGCGACGAATCCAATTATGGCTCTCGATAACCGAGCATTTCTCAATCAGATCCACCTTACGCCCCAGCCAATCTTCAAGCTCATATTCTATCGTCACCAAATCGATTAAACTCATCTGCGCTCTGCGGCGATGGTCAAAAACCACTAAAAAATCGATATCACTCCCCTCGTTAAAATCCTCTCGCAGAATTGAACCAAACAAAGCCAATTCCACAATACTCCAGCGCTGGCAAAAATCAGCCAGTTGTTCCGGAGTAATATCTAAACGGTTATAAAGTCCATCTTCAAGAAGGACATCTACTAAGGTCATAGCCATGATCGTTGTATCGGTTGCCAATGGTGCGTTTCACACTTCCTCAATTAAACCTTCGTCTAAAACTTCTTTAATCAACAGAAGAGGGTTAAGTTTGCCCTATATTGCACTTTTTGACGCGTTACCCTAGAGCGGACGATATACCCGATAGTCAATGTTGGGGAAGATATTATCCATATGCTCGACCTTTTCTAGCCAACCACTATCAATCGTTCCAGCTATCACATCGTCATAGATTTTATTAAAGCGCATCAAATGGGATTTGGTGCGCCGGTTGGCATAGGGAACCATGGTTCCGCTACGCATAATGAACGCCCAGTCTGAAGATTGGGCTAACAGGAGTTCCCTGGCACATTGGTTAATGGCTCGTTCTTCGAGGCGATCGCCTCCTTCACGTATGCTTAACTCTACCATGCGATCGGCTGCCTTATGTAAGTGGGGATAAATCCAACTATTGGTTTCATTCAACCAATATTCATGAAATCCTTTATAACCCCAACTTGACTGGGCAGGACGGCACACTTGTTGGGTAGGATAGTCATTTAAATAATCCGATAAATGGGTCATCGCATAGGTGCTTTGATCGAACCAAGTTTTGCGATACAGATAATCTAAAAACCAAGGTCCTTCATACCACCAATGGCCAAATAATTCCGCGTCGTAGGGCGATAAAATAATCGGCGGACGTTGCATAATGCGGTGCAGATGTTGCACTTGATATTCCCGATTAAACATGAAGTTTCCGGCATGTTCAGCCGTTTTTTCTTTTGCCCAATAGGGATCGTAGAGTTCTTTTTCTGATAATCCTAAGCCTCGACCACTAATTTTATGATATTTAATACCAATATTTTTCCGTTGTCCATTGGGTAAAATGTAAGGTTTAATATATTCATATTCTGCTTCCCATCCCAAGTCTTTATAAAATTCTCGATATTCTGGCGCTCCTGGATAACCCACTTGAGAGGACCACACTTGTTGAGAGGATTCATGATCGCGGCCAAAAGCGGCTACTCCAGTCTCGGTGAAAATGGGGGCATAGGTTCCAAATCGAGGACGGGGACGAGCATACATAATCCCATGACCATCAATGAGAAAATAGCGCAGTCCAGCATCGGCTAGCAGTTCTTCTACACCTTCATAATAGGCACATTCGGGTAACCAAATTCCCCTAGGAAGCTGACCAAAGATATCTTGATAATGATCGCAAGCGACTTTAATTTGTGCCCAAACGGTTTCTGGCCGCCTTCTCATTAAGGGGAAGTAACCATGGGTTGCACCACAGGTGATAATGTCGAGATTATTACTATCCTGAAATTGCTTAAAGGCGGTAATTAAGTTGCCTTGATATCTCTCCCAAGTGGCGCGAGTATTGGCAAATTCTTGGGCATAAAATTCTGCTAAATATTTGAGGTGACCGTGATATTTGTAGCGATCGATTTCTTTTTCAATTAATTCTTGGAGTTGGGCTAAATGGTGGTCATAGCGTTTTTGTAGGAGGGGGTCCATGAGCATGGAGACAAGTGGAGGAGTCAAGCTCATGGTTAGTTTGAAGTCTACCCCATCCCGTTTGAGTCCTTCAAAAATATGAATTAAGGGAATATAGGTTTCTGTAATTGCCTCGTAGAGCCATTCTTCCTCTAAGACATAGTTACTTTCTGGATGACGGACAAAGGGAAGGTGGGCATGAAGAACAAAGGCAAGATATCCAATAGCCATAGAGAGTTCCGTAGGAGTTTGATCAGATGGGTGGGCGTTTTTCACCTCTTTATTACAATACAGCAGTAGTGGGTCATGGTTAATGGGTAATTAGCTAGGCAATAGGCAATAGAGAATTTTCAATTTCACTGCGTCCCTCTATCTCCTCTAATAGGATTGCCATTCAGAATAGGGGGTAGAGTCGATCCTTGATTCTGTTGCCATTTGCGTTAACCAGTCTTGGCCGAGTTGAATGGTGACATCGGATTGTAAACTACCGGTGCTTTCAACACGGACTTCTCCAAACCCGAGGACGTTACGAATGGCTCTGGCGCTTTCGATATTGCCGTCTTGGGCAATAATGCGGGTGGTAGTGAGGGGATCGCTCCAGGAATTAGTAGAATAGAGGTTATAGTAGCCTTGGGCTTCTAACCAAATGAAGAGTTGATCGACGGATTCGAGTTGGCCGGTGGTGTCTTGAATGGCGATCGCCAATTGGGTCGGATCGATCTCATAATCGGTATAGTCGTCATAGGCTTCATAGCCAAAATCAAAATGCTCGGCCATGAGCGAGTCAATACTACCGTAATTCGGAACCCAATAACTGGCATCAAATTCTTCTAGTTCGCTAAATCGCCCGGGTAAGAGTAACATCTGCATTTTAGAGCGATCGGTTTGCCCAGCAAAGTTGGCTAGGGCTAATAATTCTTCTACGCTTAAGTTGGTGTCAATATGGGAGCGAATAACCGATAAAATTTTGGGTAATCTGCTCAGGGTGGCTGGACTGAGGGTTTGTTCCGTCATTGCTCGTAAGAACATCTGTTGCCGTTGAATGCGCCCAATATCGCCTAAATTATCGTAGCGGTAGCGCAAAAATTGTAGAGCTTGAGCACCGTTTAGGTGTTGAGTTCCAGCTTTGAGATTGATGTAGAGATGTTGGCTATCATCTTGGTATTTCATGTCCTTGGGCACATGAACCGTGACTCCACCCAAAGCATCAATCAGTTTTTCAATACCTTGGACGTTGATGCGAACATAGCGGTCAATTCCTACGCCTCCGAGTAGTTCGCTGATGGAACTGGCAGTGAGGGCTGGGCCACCATGGTAGTTGGCTGCGTTGATTTTGACTAGACCATGGCCTTCGACCCAGGTGCGGGTGTCACGAGGAATGGAAAGGAGGGTGACTTTATTTGTGGTTGGCTCAAACCGCAGCATGAGCATGGTATCGCTGAGACCTTCAAAGGAGTTGACGAGGGCGTGGTATCCTAAATCGGCGATTTCTTCGGGAGGGGTGTCTACATCGGAGGTGAGGACTTTTACCCCTAGAATCATAATGTTGACGGGGCGGGTGAGTTCGGGGAGTTGGAGGTTGTTACCGGAAGAGATTTTTTCCCCTTGACCAAAAACGGCAGCTTCTTCTGGAGTGAGTCTGCTTTGCATTAGGGGGGTGCTAATTAAAGAGACGGCTAACAGGGCCCCAGCCGTGGCTGATAATAGGGCAATACCCGTTAGTCCTAGTCCAATGGAGAGCCATCGCAAACCACTCCCAAGGGGTCTGGGGACGGGTTGGGGGTAGGATTTGAAGGGGGTCTTGCGATCGGAGCTTTGATGAATGGACACAGGTTTCCTCACACTTTAATTAGAAATAATGAGAAGAGGTTGGGACTCTTCTGATTTGGGATTCAGCGGCAATTGTTACATATTATTGCCTTTCTCACCACTGGTTGATACCTGGTGAATGTTAGAGTAGGTTTTTGTTCCGGTTAGGGTAAGCGATCGCCGAGTTCAGAAATGCCTGGAATGCAAATGTTTTGGTGTCTCCACAGGCGAACCATTAACCAAATATTAAGGAAAAAGTAGCCGGAGGTGATGGTACTGCTGGTGATTAGCAGGGGAAGATGCAGGGATTCGGAAGCGTTGGCGCTGGTGTTGAGTAGACTAATGGCGATCGCCCAACTGAGGGCAAGAACAACGGCTAAACGGCAGGTGAGTTGGATTTGGCGATCGCCTTTTTTCTGGTAGAGCGTCCATAGAGCGGGGACAAATCCGACGACGGGGGTGAGGTACACATAGAGCTGTAGGCGCTTGAAATAGGGATTTTCCTTATTTTCGGGCGATCGGCGATCGGTCATTATCGAGTTCCATCAGCAAGTCCTTTACTATCCTACAGGCTTTGGCTCATTCCTTCCGGCGATCGGGTTCCCTCGTCTGGACAATTTTGGGCACAATGGAACTTATTCATCGTTTGCTCAGAGTTTCCGGTTATGTTTTGGTTTCATCTATTGTCTGCTACCCTGACCAGTTTATCGGCACTGGCCGTTTTTCCCCCCTATTCTGCACCTGTTTCTACTTCATCAACTTGCCAATCTCTGAGTCAGCCCCCCAATTTTCTGGTGGTTGCGGGTGGTGCAAATCCTGCCACTAACGAAATTGCCCTAGAAAAAAACGTCCTTTATTTTCAACGAGTGCTGAAATATTTGGGCTACAACCCAGAACAGGATGCTGATTTTTTCTTTGCCAATGGAAATAATGGACAGCTTACTGTACGTTATTTAGATGAGAATCAGGAAGAAAAATTCAAAGTTCCTCAAATCCCCTTCTTAAACGGTTCTTCCACCTTAAAAAACTTGACCAATTGGTTTCAAGCGCCCCTCGCCCAATCTCTCGATCGAGGCTTGTTTCTCTATTTTACTGGCCACGGCTTACAAAATCAAGAAAACACTGAGAATAATACGCTTTTATTGTGGGATCGTCAACAAGTCAGCGTGCAAGAGTTTACCCAATTGTTAGACCTCATGCCCGCCGAAAAGCCTGTAGTTATGATGATGGCTCAATGCTATTCTGGCTCCTTTGCCAATATGATTTATGAAGGGGGAAATTCAGAGAATCCAGTTGCCCCGCAGACTCGATGCGGTTTTTTTGCCACCGTAGAAACTTTACCTTCGGTCGGTTGCACCCCAGAAGTGAATGAAGCAGATTATGTGGACTATAGCTCTAGCTTTTTTGCCGGTTTAAGTGGTCAGAAGCGCACGGGAGAAAATGCCCCTTCTGCGGATTATAACCAGGATGGTCGTATTTCCTATAGGGAAGCCCATGCCTTCGCGAAAGTAGACAATAAATCGATCGATTTGCCCCTATCTACTTCGGAAAATTGGCTACGGCAAAAGGCATCAGAAGCAGAGATTCAAGCCATTTTAAAAGAACCGATCGCTACGGTGATGAAAACCGCTCGTCCTGAGCAAGTTTATGTGATTAATCAACTGATGGAGACATTTGAATGGAATCATCTCAAGTCTTATCTGGAAAACTTAGAAGATATTAATCCAGAAACCCTAGAAGATGAAGTGCAAGAAGCCTTGGCAGTGCGATTAATGCTAGAGCTGGTGAATGTGGGGATGGAAGATAAAGTCCGTCAGAGCGATCGCGAAGAAGATTTAGCGATCTTAAATCGCTTGTTAGAGTGCGAGCAAGGATCGTGGCGGTAAGTAAGTATAATATAATTCTGTCCATATCCAAAAATTTGCTAGATAATGCTCGTGCAAAGGAGGCAGAAAATAGCCCGCCAGGAATCTACTATTTAAGGGATCTGTATAAAAGTGCTATCATCGTTATCCATCAATTGCCGAGAACTCCAGAAACTCTATGGTTGAGACTTCTGGGAAGAGGAACAGTTCAACAACAAGCCATTCAAGAATTGGAAAGCCTGCCGCAAACCCATCGCTGGCGAGGGAATGTGATAGAATTGGTATGCCATTTTTTAGCGGTTTTAGCTCTACGGCAAAACCCAGAAGCCGATCCAGATGAGGAGGTGCTAATCGTGACTCTAGCTCAACTGTACGAAGAGGCGATCGCTCAACTGCAAGAAGAAACACGACAACAGGAAAAACTCCGTTTCGTTACTAATCTTCTACGAGTCCGTTTTGGAGAAGTGGAGGAGGAACTGCTGACTATTGTGGAGGAAATTGCCACCCTGCCATCAGATGAGTTTACGCCCCTGTTGCTACAATTGTCTCGCGAAGAGCTATTAGAGCGATTTAGAAAGGACGCAGAATAGGGATGGGGATGATCTGATATCGTATCACGGCTAAAACCAATTGAGACCGATCAAATCTATGCCTGAAATTGTTGAAATTCCTCTAGAATTAACTCAGTTTCAACTGCCAGTAGCAGTTCACAATCGCTTGCAATTCCTCTTAGATTGTCAGGATGAGGGTTATCTTCTGTCTTCAGAGGAACGACAGGAAGCGGAGGGACTGGTTGAACTGGTAGAGTTTTTATCCTTACTCCAGTTACGGTCAACACGGGTGAGTCGGTAATCATCGAATGACTAAAATTCCTACTAGCCTTCGTCAATTGGTTATTCAACGGGCCCAAAATCGATGTGAGTATTGTGGTATTTCTCAGGTCGGTCAAGTGGCAACCTTTCACATTGACCATATTATTCCTGTGGTTGCAGGAGGTGAAACTACATCAGATAATTTAGCACTTGCTTGTGTTTCATGTTCGCTTCGGAAAGGCGCAAGGCAACAAATTAAGGATTCAGAAACAGGGGAAGTTGTAAATATTTTTAATCCTCGTCAACAGAGATGGCACGATCACTTTGCCTGGAACGGTGTGGAGGTGATTGGGTTAACCCCAACAGGTCGAGCAACAGTAAACGCTCTGCATTTGAATCGACCGACTATGTTGGCAATTCGAGTAGAAGAGGAGTTATTGGGGCGACATCCTCCTCCGACAGACATGACATCATAGAAATAGCTGGGCATCCCTAGGGCGATCGCCTAGAATGGAAAATACAGATGACGTGAGTTCGCGATCTCCACACTTTAATGCAGTATGAACGGAAAAGACTTGCGCAATACCTCAACTCACTTTTGCGCAGTTATATGGAAAGTCATAGGGGGTAGCTAGGGAAGAAGCGATCGCCTCCCCATCGGCGATCGCCAAGAAGTAGGATAAAGGGATTTAAGCTTTTATCCGTTTACGTGCCCTTCCCAATCCAATTGTTGTAACTACTCCTAAGATAGATAATACTCCTAGTCCGGGTTCTGGTACTGACTCTGCTTGAACGGACTTAATCTTAGCAGATAAACCAACTGAATCTGCTGCCCATCCGTTTCCGCCATGACCGACAGCAAACTCAATGATGTCACCAGCTTCTGCAAAAACATTGATATCGAAGGATATGGGGTTGGAGTTTTGTCTGCCGTTTACATAACCACTGAATATATTGTCCAATCCATGCCAGATACTTACGTCAGAAGTAGCGTTTGTGATTTTCCGAAAGTGTCCGAACACTTGCCACTCTCCTGTAGTTGGAGCTGTCCAACGAAGAACAGACTTAGTACCGTTAATAGATGGGTGCATGTTTAACAGATCTGGTGTCCAATTATAAGGTAAATTTCCCCCAGACGTATTCTTAATAATGTACGGAAAATTTCCATACTGAGAAGAATAGTTTCCTTGCCATCTAATGCGGTTGTTATCTGTTTGAACGCTATTTAACAGGACTGAGGAATTTAAACCTCGTCGGTAGCTCCATACCCCGTTTACATCTTGGTTGCTGTCTGCTGAAAAATCAGCAGTTGCATCATAGAGTGTAAATGCACTAGCTGAATTTGATGCCAAAGTAAGTCCAGAAAGAATCAATCCAGAGATGATAGAACCCGTTGCAACTTTGCAGAAACTGTTCATAATAGATTCCTCAGAATAGTAATTATCAATTTTTTGAAGAGTAGAATGCGCCCTGAGTGTAAGCCGGTAGTTTACCAATCCGTTTTATGCTTGCAGGGATTCTAGCACAACTAAAACGGTTTAGCACTCGCTTTTATTATCATTCGATTAATGGAATTTCCCCAAAAAACGCTCTAACCATTGCCGTCGCCAGGTGAGGCGCAGGAGATACATCCACAGCAAAACGATCGCCAGAATAAAGGCGTAATCTGATGCTGATAATAGCGTCAAGTCAAAGAATCTTCTCACGGGGGCGATCGCCAAAATAACCGCATATAACCCCAACAAACTCACTGCTACCCTCGTATATCGCCAATCTCCGCTCAGGGGTTCCACCGCTACCCAAAACCGCGTTGGGGGTTTGAGAAATAGCATTAACGTTAAGCCGCAGAAGATTAAGAGGGTGACTAACGCGCTGCGCGGAATAGCTAATAATTCATTATCGACAATCACCATTCCACCCTGACTCACGGCTCGCCAAACACTGGTAACTAAATAACCTAAATAAACGATTAATCCAGCTAAGGTTACTGATAATGTGGCAGGTAAAATAAACCGGAATAAAGAACGGATCGGATTTCTACCCTGTTCCCCTCCTGGTTTGGCATAAATGGGCAAACTCATGGTTGGAAAGCCGACAGAAAGCGCAGTCACCAAAGCGCTATGTTTATTCAATAAGGGAAATGTGCCAATCACTTGACCTGTGGCTAAAATGAGTAACGTAAAGGAAAAAATACGGATAATAAATAACTTCAATACATCCTGAATTCCGTTTTGAATTCGTTGCCCTTCCAACAGTGCAAAGGGGAGAGATACAAAGGAATCTTTTAATAACACCAAATCTGCCACTGCTTTGGTTGCTTTACTGCCACTTTCCATGGCTATCCCCAAATTCGCTTGTTTCAGGGATAAAACATCATTCACTCCATCCCCAATCATGGCTACATAAATTCCTTTTTGCCGCAATTCTTTCACCAATTGCGCTTTTTGATCGGGAGTAATGCGCCCAAAAATGGTATAGTCTTGAACGACTTGCGGCCATTTTTGCGGCTCAATTTGGGCTAACTCCGCTCCCGAAATCATTGCCAAGTTGCCCTCTAATCCAACCTGACGGGCGATCGCCTGTACCGTCTGCGGATAATCTCCCGAAATAATCTTCAGTTGCACCCCCGCTTGTTGAAATCCTTGCAGCGTTTCTAACACTCCCGGACGCAATTTATCTCCTAAAATGACCAATCCCAAAGGGGCGAGGGTAGGGGGAATCGTGGGCGTATTGTCGCGTTCGCGAAGCGACTCCAAAGGAGTATCGTAAAGGTTGATAATCTCTGGAGAACCTGCAAACAGCAAGACGCGATAGCCTTGTTCCGTCCACTGGTGAATCGTTTCCCCGATATTCTCGGAAAGGGGAATCGAACGCGCTAGGATATCCGGAGCGCCTAACACATAGGTTCCTTGTACCGCCCCAGGAGCAAAAACACACCCGCTCCACTTGCGTGCAGAAGTAAAGGGAACTTCCTCCTTAACGGGTTGTGGGGAATGGGGAGAATAATGAGCGATCGCCTCACTCGTAGCGTTTTGAGTCGTCGAACTCGCGGCATAAACGCCTAAAACCTGCTCTAGACGCTCTGTTTCGCCATCAATTGCCTCTAACTGATGCACTTCAATTTGATTCGCGGTTAGCGTTCCCGTCTTATCCAAACAGAGAATTTCCACATGGCTCAGGGATTCCACAGAATTCGCCTGTTGAATCAGAATATCTCGATCTAGCATCCGCACCGCTCCCAGAGCATAGGCTAAAGTAATCGATAAATAGAGGCCCGCAGGCACTAAACTAGAGATTACCGCCGCTTTTTGCACCCCATCGCTCACCGATAAGGTACGGCTGAGAACGGCGATCGCCACTAAAATCCACAGAAATCCAGCCACCAAGATAAAGATGCGAATCACCAGATTAATCCGATCCTGTAAAGGAGTATACACCTGTCGCACCGCCCTAGCCCCCGAAGCCAGACGATAAGCGAGGGTTTCCTTCCCCACCTGTTGTGCTTCATAATACCCATTGCCGCTAATGCAAAACGTGCCAGAGAGCAGGCGATCGCCCGGTTTTTTGACAATGGCATCACTTTCCCCCGTTAACAGAGACTCATCCACCTCAATTTGTCCCTGCAACACCTCCCCATCAAGGATGATTTGCTCTCCAGGAACCAGATGCAATACATCTCCCTGAACCAGTTCACGAGGATCGAGGGTGCATTCTTCACCATTGCGCATCACCCGCGATCGCGGACGAGTTAACAACGCTACCCGATCTAACTTGCGTTTCGCCCAAATTTCCTGACAGACACTCACCATCACTGCACTAAACAACACCGCAATCACAATCGCTCCATCGCTGTAGCGTCCCAGGGAAATTAGCAGCATAAAAATCGAAAAGAATACCCCATTAATGAAGGTAAACACGGTTTCGCGTAAAATATCTTGATAGGAGCGACTATTGGGTAAACTAACATTATTATGCAAGCCTGACCGATAGAGACTTTCCACGCGATCGTCCGTTAATCCGGTCGGTATAGAATTAGCATTTACCATGAAGCATGATTGATGGATAATGAGGGAATAAAAAGCCAAGCGGCTAGGTACATTTGAGACTCAATTATCAGGTTTATTTTATGATTAATCAACTCAACGATCGCTATGCAATTGACGGCCAACTCAAATTTATTGATGGCACAACCGAGTTCCCACCCGATCGCATTATATCGGTTCCTGAAGAAGTAGAAGGCTTTCCCATTATCCAAATTGAGAATAACTTCGCCAAAGCTACCATTGCCCTTTATGGAGGTCATGTCCTCTCCTTTCAACCCATGACTGAAGCGGAGGATCTCCTGTTTCTGAGCGAAACCGCACGCATCCAAGCGGGAAAAGGACTGCGCGGTGGAATTCCCGTTTGCTGGCCATGGTTTGGTCCCCATCCAGAAGATTCAAAACTTCCCAGTCACGGGTTTGTACGCAATCGGTTTTGGTCAGTTTTGTCCACCGCAACCACTCCAGAAGGAGAAACCCAAATCCAGTTAGGATTAACCGATACCCCAGAAACTCGTAAACTTTGGCCCCATGCTTGGGAATTGATCGTTGATATTGTCGTCGGTGATACCTTAACCGTGGGTTTAATTACTCGCAACCGAGGGAATGAACCCTTTACAATTACCCAAGCCTTACATACCTATTTCCAGGTCGGCAATATTGATGGAGTCAGGATTTTGGGCTTAGATAGAACAGAATATATTGATAAAGTCGATGGTGGAGCGCAAAAATCTCAAGCTGGAGTGGTAGAAATTGACTCAGAAGTCGATCGCATTTACATGAACGTTCCGCCTAAGTTAGCGATTGATGATTCCACCTGGAAACGCCAGATTCAGATCCTTTCTAAAGGGAGTAGCAGCGCTGTCGTCTGGAATCCTTGGTCTGAGAAAGCTGCTAAATTTGCCGATTTAAGCGATGATGGCTATCTTCGGTTTGTCTGTGTGGAAACCACTAATGCAGGGCAAGACCAAATTGAAGTGTTCCCCGGACATGAATATCGATTAGAGTCGAAAATTAGGAATTGAAATCATCGTAGGGTGGACAGGAGGATGAGCTATTGAGTCACTTTCGACAACTTTAGCCCTGCCCACCTTATATCCTGAGAGGGTTGCTACAGATAATTGACGCAAAAATCAACTTCCATGTTGACATAATTCTACATCTAAGGGTGCGCTTTTTCGCCCATTGTACAAATGGGTAGTTACAGCCACTATTCGATTGTCTGTTTTTCCAATTTCTCCCAGATATTGCCGTCCGACTCCACTGGTAAAGTGGCCGCTTTTACGATGCCCAGTATCATCGACAATCAGGGCAAATCCTGACTTGATTCTCATTGGAGAACACTTGTTCATTACTTGCAGACGGCCCTCATTTATTTGCGTACCATGCCAGGGGATATTGGTAAACAATGTAGTCTATTTTTGGCATCAGTCTAAAATAGAAGAGTAGAAAGGGAGATAATAATGAACCGATTAAAACTGTTTCAGTTGATCTTATTTATGGTGCTTGTAGGTGTGGGCTTTGCCGCTGATAGCAGGACAGAACCCTTGCCAGAAATTGCCCAAATCTCCAAGAATCTTACTCGACCTAGACTGCTTAATCCTGCGGAACTGGGTTGGGTGGAGCGCAATTTGTTATTGCACGATTCATTACCCGATCGCGAAATTATTATTGACCAAAGTTTTTGGCTCGGTTTTCGAGGGTTAGGCGATGTTGCTTTTGTCTCCACGGAGTTTAATAATAGCTTGGAATTTCATGTTATGCAGCCTAATGGTGAAGTTATTCACACTTTACCGCAAAACTCCCATGCAGAATCTTGGATTTTGTGGAGTTTAGAAGCTGTATCTTTCCAGGAAATTGACTTTGATGGTTCAGAACCAGATATTATCGTCGTTGCTGAGTATATCATTGGTGCTGGACCCAGGGGATCTGAGCCTTTTCCAGTAACTACGGTCTACTTTAATCAAGGCAGTCGTTTTAGCACCGATCCTGAGCTGAATAAATTATTAACTGAACGGGGAGTTAGCACGATCGCCGAAGCAGAACAAATTCTCCGCAGCGAACTGATGTTTTTACCCTAACCATAGAAGAGAGGAGTAAAAAACTGGTAAATGAAAGCACACTTTTTATTGTACCTCATTTATTTGAGAAATGCTATACAATATTTTAGTTCCTATTTACGCCACTTAAAAATCAATGTTGTAAACCCGCCCGATTGCTGGCTGTTGGGTGGAGTTAGGGCGGGTTTACAGAGGTTATGGGTTGGTATTGTAAATCGTTGGCGAACCCGCCCCTACAGGCGATCGCTTCTTCTGAAAATTGATAACTTCCCATTACGTTAACCCATATTCATCTCGCAATCTCGCTTGTAATTACTCGAACACAAGTTCGCCATCTCTGACCTTACCTTCTCGGATTTGTTGTATTGCACTACCAATTTTTTGGTGCAATTCTTCTAGTTGAACATTTATGACTGAGTTTTGTGCGATCGCTTATGTAAAAAAGTTATTGACTTTGCAAGAAAAATCAGGAAGCAAAGGAGATGTTATCTCATCTTCCTCTAATAAGGTCATCACTAATCCCAACTTTGCTTGTTCCCGTTGATAAACTTCTACTGTCTTTAATCGCCAGTCTACAATCCAATATTCCCGAACACCTTGATTAGAATATAATTTTAACTTGCTTTCTTTATCCCGACGAACATCAGCTTTACTTTCTGATAACACTTCAACCACTAACTCTGGAGCCGCGATAAAATGACCCGATTCATCCACACAGTTGTTTAACCTCTCATTCGTCATCCAAACCAGATCGGGGATAACATTATCGGTGTCAGTAAAGATCAGCCCTGGATTGAAGATTACTTCACCCAATCCCGCTTCGCTTGACCAGTTTTCTAGGGCTGTGCAAATTTTGCCAATGGTCTTTTGATGTTTCCAATGGGGGGCGTGGGTCATATACAATTCTCCATTGATAATTTCATACCGGTTATTGTTATCGGGCAACAGTTCTAAATCGGCTGATGTCCAGGGAATTTGAACGTTCGTCATAGGGGTGAGGGGCTATCTTACTGAAGTTGATTTAACTATAACGTTTTCCGGCGATCGCTGCTATCCTGAACTCAGTACTACTTTTTACTCTGGTTCGTGAACTATGGCTGCTCTAACCCTCGACCTCAGCCCGATCGCCACTTTAACCCGCAGTGAGTTCCGCAAGCTCTGCGCTGCTAACCGCGATCGCAAATTAGAACGAAGTCCTCAAGGAGAACTCATTATCATGTCCCCAACGGGTGGAGAAACTGGCTCTTGGAATTCTGAACTAATTATAGAAGTAGGTCTTTGGAACCGTCAGCAAAAAGCTGGTGTGATTTGTGACTCCTCGACTGGGTTTGAACTGCCATCAGGGGGCGATCGCTCTCCGGATGTTTCCTGGATACCCTTAGAAAAATGGAATGCTCTCACTCCCCAAGAGCGCAAAGGCTTTTTGCCCCTATGTCCCGATTTTGTCATCGAGCTACTGTCCCCTTCCGACTCTTGGACAGCAGGAGTGCGAAAAATGGAAGAATATCAAGCCAATGGTTGTCGTTTAGGCTGGTTATTAGACCCCAAAGGCAAGCGAGTGGGAATCTATCGTCCTAATCAACCGGTGCAAATTCTCCATCAACCCCAAATTCTTTCCGGAGAGGATGTGTTAGTGGGATTTGAATTAGGTGTACAGTTTTTGTGGATTGAATAATGTAGTGAAGGAATGGCAAAGTTAACAATAGCTTTGAGCTATTTTGGCTATCTTCAAAAACCGCTATTGACGTAACGAATTGTAGAGCAAATTGCGATAAATTCCTATGAATTTAGATCTGATTCAATTCTTTAATGCATGTAATCCTAGCAAGACATTGAAAATCGGTCAACCGGAAGACCGTCGATATTATATTGATTTTTCACCGGTTCGCGGCGGCAATGTGATTCGTCGTTTGCAACGAACTATTACCCACCAAGCAGAACAGGCAACCTGCCAATTGTTTACGGGACATATTGGCTGTGGAAAATCGACAGAATTATTTCGGCTCAAAACCCAATTAGAAGAGAAGGGTTTCCATGTGGTTTACTTTGAGTCCAGCGCCGATCTGGATATGGCAGATGTGGACATTAGCGATATTTTACTGGCGATCACGCAGCAAATCACCAGTAGTTTGGAAACCGCTAATATTTATCTTCAGCCCAATTACTTTATCAAATTATTTCATGAGATTGAAGACTTTTTAAAGGCTCCAATTGAATTTTTGCCTGAAGCCGGCATTTCTCTGCGATTAGGGATTGGTAGAATTACGGCAAAAGCGAAGGCAAGTCCACGACTGCGGAGTCAGTTACGACAATATTTAGAACCGCGAACAGCAAGTATTCTCGATGCCATTAATCAAGAAATTATGGGGCAAGCCACGGAAGCATTGAAAAAGAAAGGTAAAAAAGGATTAGTGGTCATTGTTGATAATTTAGACCGGGTGGATATTTCTCCGAAAAGTTCGGGACGCTCTCAACCGGAATACCTGTTTATCGATCGCGGAGAACAGTTGAAACAGTTAAATTGCCATATGGTATATACCATGCCTTTAGTGCTACTTTTTTCTAATGAATTCAGTTCTCTCACCAATCGCTTTGGTGTGAAACCCCTGGTATTACCAATGGTTGCCGCGACATATCGAGATGGAAGCCCTCGTCTAGAAGGGATGAAATTGCTACGACAAATGGTTCTGGCACGAGGGTTTCCCCATCTCCCTCTGCAAGAGCGAGAACCTCTGGTGCTAGAACTTTTTGATACGTCCGAAACCTTAGACCGACTGTGTCAAATTAGTGGCGGTCATGTGAGAAATTTATTAGTATTGTTGTATAGCTGCTTGCAAGAAGATGACCCCCCAATTCAACGAGACAATTTAGAGCGAGTGATTCGGGAATATCGGGATGATATGGTGGCAGCCATTAAAGATGACGAATGGGAACTGCTGCATCATGTAATCCAACATCACGATATTGTGCAGGGAAAAGAGGAATATGAAATCTTGTTGCGAAGTTTGTTTTTATTAGAGTATCGAGATCAAGAGGGGCGTTGGTTTGGGATTAATCCCGCGATCGCCGAATCCAAGAAATTCCAGCCAAGATGAGGGTATGACGACCACTAGCACTGAGTCCAATTCTGTTAACGATCGCGCCTTAAAAACACTATCACGGGCGATCGCCCATTCTCAAGGTCATTTTTCCCTCATTTTAGTCCGCAGTAACTATCAGGTTTTGACCGCAGAAATGGTTGAACGTCTGCAAGACTCCTGCTGTGTGCCGTTGCAGGAATTTCAATTGCCGCCCTCGGTGAAAACCCTGTATACCGCCATTCAGGATCGTTTGCAGCAGGAACAGCCTCAAGGGTTACTGGTATTTGGCTTAGAGTCCATCGATGCGGTGGAAAAAATCCTCAATCCTACCAATCAGGTGCGGGAAGAGTTTCGTCAAAATTTTACCTTTCCCCTGGTGCTGTGGGTGAACGATCTGATTTTGCAGAAATTGACTCGGTTTGCCCCTGATTTTAAGAGTTGGGCAGCCATTCCGATTAAATTTGAACTGGGGACAGAGGGTTTATTAGAGGCGCTACAGCAAACGGTGGACGCAGTGTTACCGACACTTTTGGAGGTAGGCGCGGGAAAATTTATTGAACGCGAGCGAATTCCTCTTCCTGCGGGCTGTTTGCGGCTCGCGGAGCTAGAAATGGCATTTCGGGAGTTACAGCAGCACTCACAGCCCCAGGAAGCTTCTCTAGATGCCAATTTACATTTTTTGATGGGGCGAGAAGCGGATGCATCGGGCGAGAAGGAAAACGCCAAGCAGTGTTATGAACTCAGTCGCCAGCGTTGGCAAGAAGTCATCGACAATAATCCCTCACCCACCCATTGGACGCACTATGGCTGTTTGTTGTTTTATTTGGGATTATGGTGGCGGCAGTATGCAACGCTCCATCGCCACGAGTATGCGGAGGCTTGTCGGCAGGCGAAAGACCATTACCAGAATTGTTTGGAGGCTCTTCAACAGGCAGAACATCCGGATTTGCAGCAAAAGTTTATTAATGCCATGGGAGAGGTGTTAACGCGCCTAGGAGCGTGGCAGGAACTCAATGCTGTTGCTCGGAAAGCGGTTCCTTTACATCAAACCTATGGGGATTCTGTACGCCTAGCTCACAGCTATGGTTTTTTGGCTGAAGTTGCTCTAGCTCAAGGGCAACCAGAAGAAGCTCAAAAGTATGCACAAGAGGCGTTGCAATTGAATGAAGCAGCGCCAGATTCCGGTTTAGATTGGAGCTGGCATCAAGCCTATCATCGCAATTATTATCGCTTGCTTTTAGCCCGATCGCAGCAAGACTTGCGTCAGATTCCAGAGGCAGTCGAGAATCTGGAACTTGCTCGTAGAGAGAGTTTACCAGAACATGACCCGCCATTGTATATTCGCATTTTGGAGAGTTTGCGATCGCTAAAATTCGACGCTGGCGAGTATCTAGAAGCTTTTGAAATTAAACAGGAAAAGCAGTCCATTGAGCAACAGTATGGGTTGCGAGCATTTGTGGGAGCGGGACGGTTGCAGGTGAGACGACAGGTAGCTCATTTGGCGCTTCCCCATCGAGAGGGACAGTTAAATGTCACCGCAGAAATTGCCGCTTCCGGACGACTGCAAGATATTCAGCGCTTGATTCGTCGCATGGGTCGCACGGATTGTAAACTGACGATTATTCACGGACAATCTGGGGTGGGCAAAAGCTCCTTAGTCCAAGCCGGATTAGTGCCAGCGTTACGAGAGAAGGTGATTGAAGCCCGTGATGTGTTGCCGGTTCTCGTACAATCTTATGGTAAGTGGGAGAAAACAATTGGCGCAGAGTTTCCGAGGGGTTGCGAGCATTTACCACAAACAAGTTTACCGATTTTAGAGGATGCTGAAGCCATTGTAGACCAACTGCGGCAAGGGAGCGATCGCGATTGGCTGACGGTGTTAATTTTCGATCAGTTTGAGGAGTTCTTTTTTGCTCACAAAGATCCCCAGGATAGAAAGCCCTTTTTCCAGTTTCTAGGGGAGTGCCTGAATATTCCCTATGTGAAAGTCATTCTTTCGTTGCGCGAGGATTATCTGCATTATTTGCTCGAATGCAACCGGTTGGTGGATCTGGGTATTATCAATAACAATATTTTAGACAAAAATATTCTCTATTATTTGGGTAATTTAGCACCTGATGATGCGCGATCGGTGATTGAAACCTTAACGACTAATTCCCAATTTTATCTCGATGCCGACCTCATGGATGCCTTAGTCGCAGACTTGGCGAGAGATTTAGGGGAAGTGCGTCCCATCGAGCTACAAATTGTGGGAGCGCAACTACAAACGGATAATATCACCACCTTAGCCCAGTTTAACCAGTACGGCTCGAAAGAAGCTTTAGTCGAGCGCTTTCTCGATGAAATTGTCCAAGACTGCGGTCCTAATAATACTAACCTCGTCAAGATTATCCTCTATCTGCTCACGGATGAAAATAATACTCGCCCGTTGAAGACTCGCGCGGAACTGAAGAATGAGGTAGAGTTAACAGAAGAACGGATGGATTCCATCCTCAGTATTTTGGTGCGATCGGGTTTAGTTTTTCAAGTTCCCGGTTTTCCCGACGAGCGCTATCAACTCGTCCATGATTACCTCGTTCCCTTCATCCGGCAAAAACAATCCCAACAACTCATCGCCGAACTCGAAAAAGAACGAGAGCAGAGACGCTTAACCGAAGCCAAACTCAATCAAGCCCTACAGAAAAATCTACGCACCGCACGCCGAGCCACCGCCACATTAGCAGGCTTATTATTCGCCATTACTGGAATCGCCAGTATTGCCACTGTTGCCGGAATTAACTTATATATTTCTACTCTGGTTTCTGAATCATCAAAAAAACAAGAAATCGATCGATTAATTTCAGCGATTAAGGCTGGACAGACTTTAAAGCAAATTCCTGTTGCCATACAAGGCTTGCGCGTAAAAACAAGTATAGAGTTAAATAATGCAATATTGAAGCTGGATGAAATAAATCGATTAGAAGGACACAAATCAGGTGTGACCAAAGTCGTGTTTAGTCCCAATGGTCAGCTTATTGCCTCAGCAGATAAAAGAAATGAAATAAAGATCTGGGATATCGCCGGGAAAAAAAGAGCTGAATTCCCTGGACATTCTACCAAAATAACAGGAATTAGCTTTAGTTATGATAATCAACTTATTGCTTCTGTTAGTGAAGATAAAGCTCTAAAAATTTGGGAAATCGAAGAAAAGAAAGAGGTTCAATATCTCCCTATTCCAGAACAGGTAACAAGTGTTGGTTTTAGTCTCGATCAGAACATTATTGGATTTGCATCAGGGAATACAATTGAGCGTTTTGATATCTCAAATGGAAAATTTTTGCCGCGACTTAAAGGCCATGATGCTGAAATTACACACATGGCTTTTAGTCGGGATGGCAACTTACTTGCCAGTCGGGATATCAAGGATAAGGTCAAAATTTGGAATTTAAAACAAGATGATTTGATCACAGAAATGGAAAATCATGGTACACTAGATATCAACTTTACTGAAGATAGTCAGCACGTCGTTTTATTTGGCAAAAATAGCACTCTAAAATATTATGATATCAATCGAAATCTAACCAGAACAATCGAAGCAGATGCCTGGAATAGTCGTGATGTTATTGTTACTGCTTGGCATCCTCAGCAAAAGTTTTTTGCATCTGTAAAACGTCGTTATTTCAAAAAACTTCGTTTAGTTTTATCCGATGATGATTGGTATATTCGTCGATTTTATAGCCATAGAAATCGCATTAATGATATAAGTTTTAGTGCTGATGGTCAAATTTTAGCTTCAGCGAGTCAAGATAGAACAATTAAGCTGTGGAACACTGAGAAGTTTTTATCTTTTTTATCTAATCTATTCAACAGAGACGATACAAACTCAATTAATTTTCTGACGTTCGATCGAGACGGAAAAACCATTCTTGCCACTCGCTCAGATCGCCAAATTCAACTGCATAATGCAGAAGGTAAACGCCAGAAATTCATACCAGCAAATACATCAGTTACCGAATTCATGCCAGATGGCAAAGCATTGATCGTAGGCGATGCTAGAAATACAATCAAGATTTATAATCTAGATAACTCCAAGAATAGCCAAAACGACATTATACCAGACCATTCTGATGGTATCGCCAAAGTGAGTATCAGTCCTGACGGAAAATGGATTGTTTCTGTCAGTTATAAGGGCAGGATAAATTTTCACAATAGCGATGGTAAATTCATTAAATCCCAGCCGGGTCAACCCCTCGATACTAGAATGAGAGGATTTGATAGAAGTTTTATCGTATCCAAAGCTCCGATTAATAACAATGTTATCTTTAGTCCAGATAGTCAACAAGTTGCCTTGATTGCTAGAGATAGAAATACAAGCAGTATTTCTCTATTTTCTAGTGATGGAGAGTCTATGGGAAAACTCAATGAAGTTCCAAATCAGGTCAATAGAGTTCAATTCAGCCCAGACAGTCAAATGATTGCCACAATAGGTGATGACAATTTGATTTATCTCTATACTAGAGATGGTAAAGAAATTGAACAACTAAAGGGGCATAAACATCAAGTTAGAGATTTCAGTTTTAGCTCAGATAGTACAATGTTGGCTTCCATGAGTAGCAATTCAAGAGGACGGAGTGAAATTAAAGTTTGGAACCTCATCTATTCTCCAAGAATTTTTAAAAAATCGACGACTTATCTTCTTAAAGATATCAAATTTAGACCGAACAGTCAGCAACTTTTTAGCATACATCATGACAACACAATCCAAATTTTGAATCTTGATGGTCAAGATAGTAAAACCCTCGATCATCAGGCTGAAGTAATGGATCTGAATTTTAGTGAAGATGGAGAACTTATCGCTTCTGCAAGTGCCGATAATTTGGTGCATTTATGGCGTAAAGATGGGACTAAGATTCCAGTCGATACACAACATTTTGATCGAGTCGATCGAATTGTTTTTAATCCCCAAAATGAAACTTTTGCTTCTGTGAGTAATGACGGGATGGTCAATCTTTGGAGATATGACGGAACTTGGATTAAAACACTTCAGTATCCTAATGAAAATGAAATCGAAGATCGGGAAAATAGTGAAAGACACTACAAGCTTGAGTTTAGTGAAAATGGTAAAATACTAATGCTCATGAGTCAAATAACCCATCAGGGTAAATCGAGATCTACAATTAAGTGGTGGGATGATAACGGGGAACAGCTCGACCCAATTGGTGAGCAAGGGTCTTGGGAATTTGACAAAGCCAGCTTTAGTCCCGGAAGTGGTAAAATGGCTATCGTTCAGCCCGTTCACGATTTGCAGTTATGGAGTCTAGATGGCTCTAAATTAGATACGTTTTCGGGACATCAATACAAAATTAACAGCGTTAGTTTTGATAAAGATGGTACAGTTATGGCTTCTGCAAGCGACGATAAGACTGTAAAGCTATGGAGTTTAAATAGTCAATTACCCCAAACGTTGTACCATGAAGATAAAGTCAATACTGTCAGTTTTAGTCCCGATGGTCAAATTCTAGCCTCTGGTAGTGATAATAAAACGGTTCAAGTGTGGGATCGAGAAGGTAATAGGCTTGATACACTTGAACATAAAGATAGAGTAAACAGCGTTCAGTTCAGTGCTAAAGGTAGATTTCTAGCTTCTGCCAGTGGTAAACTTGTGAGAGTATGGGAGAAAAAGAGAATCCCGAATAAAAAGGAAGAATTATTCCAAGAACTCCTGTATCCCGATCCTTTGATACATGATGATATAGTAACCGAGATCTACTTCAGTGAAGATGGTCGATACGTTGCCTCTATGACTGAAGATAATAGTGTCAAGCTCTGGCGAGTTAGAAATGGTGAATCCATCAAACAATTTGACAACGTAAATGCAGTCACATTTAGTCCAGATAGTAAGCTTTTAGTTGCAGACAAGAAGATTTTAATACTCAATAGCTTATGGTTCAAAGAAGAAATTAACCTTTCAACTCCATATTCATGGAACAGTGTCCAATTCAACCCTGATGATGGAAAAACGATCGCCATCGGACATCGGAATGGGGTAGAAATTTTAGATTTAGATTTAGATAAACTCTTGCAAAAAGCCTGTGGTTTAGCCCAGGATTATCTGGAGAATAATGTAAATGCTAAAGAGGAACATTCTCACCTCTGTGATGGAGTGACTGAGGAATGAGATATAGCTGTAGGGGCAAAAATGTTTCGCCCCTACAAGAACAAACACTGATTAATATGCATCTTGCAATTCGTAGAAATCCGGAGAGATGTAATCTTTCCGCAAGGGCCAACCTACCCAGTCTTCTGGCATCAGCAGGCGCTTGAGATTGGGATGACCTTCATAGACAATCCCGTACATATCATAGGATTCCCGTTCTTGGAAATCTGCTGCTTTCCAAATCCAATAAACTGAAGGCACTTTCGGGTTATCGCGAGGCAGATAGACCTTTAATCGCACCTCTTCCGGGTCAACCACATCATCGTCCACCTTCAGCAAATGGTAAAAACTGACCAATGCTTGACCAGGGCCTTCATCATACGCACCTTGACATTGGAGATAATTAAAGCCATAGGCATAAAGCGCAGAAGAAATGGGTAAGAGAACTTGGGGTTCTACCTTAATCAATTCTACCGAAGAGCGATCGCGCCCCAAAAACTCATGACCAAACCCATTCTCACTCAACCAGCTCGAAACCGGTCCTGCCGTTTCCTGTGCTAACTCTTGATTTTCCTCAGCCACCCTGAACTTCCTCCTGTTTTTCACCTTCTAATGCTGCAGGAATCGGCATTCCATAAGCCTCTGCCAACGCTTTCGGGGGAGCTTGTCGCGTCTCGGATTGGAGATATGCTCCCGTCAAAATCGGTTCAACCACGTTCATTTTGTGGCTCACCTGATAATAACGATGGGTTTGCAGGATTTTGCTCCGTTCCTGAATCGTTTCATTCGCAATCTTTTTGCGCAACTTAATGATGGCATCAATAATTGCCTCAGGTCGCGGAGGACAACCGGGAATATAGACATCAACTGGAATCAGTTTATCCACCCCACGCACCGCAGAAGGGGAATCCATACTAAACATACCACCTGTAATCGTACAAGCACCCATGGCAATCACATACTTGGGTTCGGGCATTTGCTCGTACAAGCGCACCAGAGCCGGAGCATACTTCATGGTGATGGTTCCGGCTGTAATCAGCAAATCCGCTTGTCTGGGACTCGAGCGGGGAACTAAACCAAAGCGGTCAAAATCAAACCGGGAACCAATCAAGGCCGCAAATTCGATAAAGCAACAGGCTGTACCATACAACAGCGGCCAAAGTGAAGAGAGTTTTGCCCAGTTATACAAATCCTCTACCGTTGTCAGAATTACATTCTCTGACAGTTCGTTAGTGACTTGCGGACGTTCAACGGGATTAATCAGATTTTGTGTCATCTCTGTTTTACTAGAACCTACGACCATTCCAATGCTCCTTTTCTCCAAGCGTAGACCAAGCCCACCACCAGAATGGCGATGAAAATCAAGGCTTCGATAAAGGCTAACAGGCCTAATTTGCTAAAAGCTACTGCCCAAGGATAGAGAAACACGGTTTCTACATCAAAAATAACGAATACGAGGGCGAACATATAGTAGCGAATGTTGAATTGAATCCACGCCCCCCCCACCGGTTCAACGGCGGATTCGTAAGTAGTGCGGCATTCCGGACCAACGCCTTTGGGACGCAGGATATAGGAAGCTCCCAGAGCCAACACGGGGACTGAGCTGCATAGCAGCAGAAAGCCTAAAAAGTATTCGTAACCGCTAAGAACAAACACAATGGGTTATTTAATCACGAAGGAGAACAAAAATACTGTGAACATTCTGACATAGTTCCGGCCCTTTCGCTTATGGCTCCAGGAAACCATCAGCCCCTGAGTAGGGGCTGATGGCGGATTAGGGAGAGGTATAGGAATGTAGTATGGTGATGATATGTGCTGGCGATCGCCAGGCGCTCTTTCGATCTGACACGCAACCGTATAAGTAAGCAATCTCCCACCCTTTCCCTATGGCTCAATCAAATTTAGAGAAGCTCGGATCTTATCTGCGTCCCCATTGGAAATCAGCCGGCTTGGGTATTTTTTCTCTTTTAATTGTCAATGCTCTGGGGGTTTACCTTCCTCTGCTAATTCGGGATGGAGTCAATAATCTACAAGTGACGTTTAGCACTCGGACGGTCATTAGTACGGTGCTGTGGTTATTGGCGTTAGCCTCCATTATGTGGGTGATTCGCATGGTTTCGCGGATTCTGTTGTTTGGGGTCGGTCGTCAGGTGGAGTTTGACCTCAAACAGGCAATATTCGGGCATTTCTTGCGCCTAGATTCGGGGTATTTTGCCACGCATACGGTGGGGGACTTGATTAACCGGGCGACCTCGGATGTGGACAGTATTCGCCGTCTGCTGGGGTTTGCCGTGTTGAGCTTGGCGAATACAGTGTTTGCGTATGTACTGACTCTGCCGGTGATGCTATCGATTCATTTGCGCTTAAGTTTGTTGGCGATCGCCGTTTATCCCTTAATGTTATTTGCCGTACAGATTTTCAGCAACCGACTTCGCAAGGAACAGCAGGACGTACAGGAAGAACTCTCCCACGTTAGCGATCTGATCCAAGAAGATATGAGCGGCATCTCGTTAATTAAAATTTATGCCCAAGAAGACAATGAACAGCAAGCTTTTCGCCAACTCAATCAGAAATTACTCGGCGCAAACCTCAAGTTAGCCAGAACTCGTAATTTTCTCTTTCCCTTAGTCGAAGCTTTAGCTTCCTTAAGTTTACTGGTGATTCTCTGGATGGGGACTCAAGAAATTGCCAGGGGTTCGATTACCATTGGGGACTTTTTAGCCTTGCTGCTTTATGTGGAGCGCCTGGTGTTTCCAACTGCCTTACTCGGTTTTACCATTAGTGCCTATCAGCGGGGAGAAGTGAGTATTAATCGCATCGAAGAAATTCTCAAGGTGCAGCCCAAAATTCAGAATTTTTCCCAATCTCTAGACTTTAAAACACCACCTAAAGGTCAACTGGTTGCCCGTCATCTGAGCTATACCTATCCCGGTAGTGCTACCCCCGCTCTGAACAACATTAATTTTAGCATTCATCCTGGTGAAACTATTGCCATTGTAGGGCCGATTGGTTCGGGAAAATCAACCCTAGCTAAGGCACTTCCGCGACTGTTACCCATTGCCCAGGGTCGGGTATTTCTGGATAGTTATGACATTACCAAGCTTAACTTAACCGATTTGCGGGGCGCGATCGCGTTTGTTCCTCAAGATAGTTTCTTGTTCAGTACCACGATTCAAAATAATATTCGCTATGGCGATCCTCTGGCGGAACAGTTTAGGGTAGAAACCGCCGCAACCACTGCCCAAATTCATCCGGAAATTCTCAATTTCCCCCAATATTATGACACCATTGTCGGAGAAAGAGGGATCACTCTATCCGGCGGACAACGGCAGCGCTCTGCCTTAGCTCGTGCGTTGCTGATTGATGCGCCCGTCTTAATTTTGGATGATTGTTTATCGAGTGTAGATAATCAAACAGCGACCGGAATTTTAAAGAATCTATCTACAGGCACGCGCAAAAAAACCGTGTTGTTTATTTCCCATCAACTTTCCGCAGCAGCAACAGCCGATCGCATCTTTGTCATGGAACGGGGAAGCATTGTGCAAATGGGACACCATCGGGAATTAATCGAGCAAGAGGGACTGTATCAAACCCTGTGGAGTCAACAACAATTTGAGGAGTTACTGAAATAATTTCCTCTACCTATATCCCTCTGCCATAAGAGAGAGACTTATCCCTGCTTGCAGTAAATAATTCAGAGCTATAGGAGCCATTTGCAGGTTATTGTACCATCTTGTCCAAGCTTGGAGAGGAGACTCCGGTTATAGGGGCGAAAAATTTTTCGCCCCTACTGTCATTGAAAGGGATTAATAATATTGAGTTGTCCCGAAACAATTAACCCATCTTGCATATCTTCAGAATACAAAAAATCTGCACCACCGGCTAATGCACTCGCCACAATCAGGCTATCCCAAAATGAGAGATTATAATTGATGCGTAAATCAGAAGCAGATTGCAGAATATTCAAGCTAAATTCTACCACTTGACAGCGATTATACAGGGATTGAATCACTGCTTTAATTTGAGTTTCATCAAAATTAGCTTTCTTAATTAGATTCGCCGAAATTTCATTAATCACCTGGGTACTGATCGTCAAAGAAGATTGGTCTGTAATCGAAGTAGCGATCTTTAGCTTTCGTTGTCTTTCTCTAGCGTCTATACGTTGATCGTCAAACAGTCTATAGAGCCAAATGTTAGTATCAATAAAGTTTAACTTCATCAAACTTCATCCATAATTAACAGTCATAAATGTCTTCACGCTTCAGAAAACCATCCACTTTAATCGGATTTTGTGTCAAGCGATCGATGATATCTGGTGTGTGATTCTTTTTTTGATAAGTAGACAATTTATCCAGTTCATTTTTAGCCTTAAATGCTTCAATAATGGTTTGTATTTGTTGTATTTGTTCTGGCTTCAATTCACTGACATCCATGATTTGTATCATCATACACTCTCCTTGTTATTTATGAATATTATAATACTCAGTAAAAGAAAAATGATATCCGTCATACCCATACCATCTATTCTAAATGAACAGCGATCGCGAATATCTACTTGATGCTATCCAAATTTTTAGCCATATACTGGAATTTACCCAGGGATTAAATCAGGATGAATTTGAGATTGATTAGTCTGAAGTTGCTTGCTTATTATATCCTAATAATTTCGAGTTGTGAAGGCTGATTTATAGAAAAATATCCCCAATCAAGAGACGTATCCCTATGACCAAAGAATGCATAAGTTTGAGCTGCTCTTAAAATGAGATCGATATTAAAACAGACTACTAAAGGAAATAAACCAGGAAACACATCCACAATTTCTATTTCTTCTGTTAAGGATTTAGAAGGGTCATATAAATAAATCTCCTCTCCCTCTTCATATGAATAATATTTACATATATAGAAGTTGTTTTCCCCTCCTCCTGCAATCGCCATAAATTCCTCTATATCACCTTGACAATCCGGCCGGTCATATTCTTTTCCAAAGGTTACTAAGTTATACAGCGCTTCGCGCTGC
>DDLS01000071.1 GCA_002340255.1 Cyanobacteria bacterium UBA2566 | reverse complement strand
TCTTTGGTATTGCCCTAATGAACGGTAGGCATTGCCCAGATTTCCCAGGGAAGAAGCCTCTCCCTTGCGATCGCCGATTTCCCTGGCTATGGTTAAATGCTGCTCGTGGAAGTCGATCGCTCTTTGGTATTGCCCTAATGAATCGTAGGCAAGTCCCAGATTTCCCAGGGAAGAAGCCTCTCCCTGGCGATCTCCCATTCCCCGATAGAGAGCAAGGGCCTGTTCCCAGGAGGCGAAAGCTTCGCGAAACTGGCTTTTGTAGTATTGTTCTATCCCTTGGTTGAGTAGATCGTCTGCATCCATAGGTCAATTAACAATGAACAATTAACAATTTTCAGGTCGGCGATAGCCGAAACAATGGTTCTGGGTTGGTGGGTTGGGTTTCCGGTGGGTGGGGGCGGGTTTAGAGGATTGATGGTTTGGTGTTCTAGATTTGGGTATAACCCGCCCCTACGATTGAATGAACAATGAACAATGAACAATTAACAATTTTCAGGTCGGCGATAGCCGAAACAATGGTTCTGGGCTGGTGGGTTGGGTTTCCGGTGGGTGGGGGCGGGTTTAGAGGATTGGTGGTTTGGTGTTCTAGATTTGGGTATAACCCGCCCCTACGATTGAATGAACAATGAACAATGAGGCGATTGGGGAGAAACCGGGTTTCTACGAGCATATGGAATAGTAGAACAGATTTGGTCAGAAACCCGGTTTCTGGAAGCTGGGGGTTATGAGAGGGCGATCGCTTCCTCAATCATTGATTAGCTAAAATAGAGGCAATAGTTTGACAATCTTCTTCTAGATCCTCAGTTATATAAGGTAGATAAGCTTTTTCTCGTTTCAGAAATTCATAAGCTTGCCAACGAGAACCCAAATTAAGTCTTGAACGGACTTGAGCGGCTCCGATAAGACCTTGGCGATACTCATCAGCTACAATGAGTTCTAAAATTCGGCGCGAAGCATCCACAGGTTGGAATTGATTCGCAATATCGCTAGGGAGTTCAATGGTAATCTGCATGATTTTCAAACGGTTCCTGTTCGGATAACGATACTTCATTCGTTTCGCCATGAGAACCAGTAGTTTCGGCTTGAATGGAATTGAGGAGTGCTTGGGCTAAGTACCAGCGATCGCCTATGGGTAATGCTAGGATGCGATCGCGTAGTTCTGGTAATGTCATCTCTTGCGTGCTACGTCAACTATTTTTAGGATAGCGCGATCGCCCGATTTTTTACTCTGTATTGTAGCGATCGTTTGTTTCTGCAACCATCCCCAAAATCTGACGATACAATGCTGGAGAGATTCTAAACTGCGATCGGGCAATCAAATCATCCATTAAAGGCTTTACCGAACTGAGCAAATTTTTCTGCTTGGCTTCTACTAACATACCCAGTAATCCCGTAATTCTCAGCCCTAACCGATGGGCTTCTGCTCTACCACAACGCTCATCGATCAAGAGCAAATCTGCTTTCAATTCTAACGCCAGGGCGATAAAACTCCGTTTCGCTTCGCGATCGCCTCAGATTCCCCCGGATCTAACCTTACCTCTTCCTGAAGGCGGACAACTTCCTGATTATTGGTAACTTGCCTTACTTCTAACCAGGGAACCGTTTTCACTTCAACCGCTCCAGGAACCGGTGGCTCGATCGCGACCAGTTCGCGATATACTGCTTCGGGAATGATGAGGCGATCGTAGAGTTCCGCCAAAAGGTGCAGATGGGAAATTGCTGCCAAGCTCGTAATCACGGATGTATCACTGATGATAATCACAATCGCCCTAATTCTCGCAAGTTCTGGATATCCAACTCAAAATCTTCCACATCATAAGAGTAAAGGGGAATACTGCGCTCCTGCAAAAGTTGGCGAAACTGCTGTGGAGACATCCGCGCTAACTGACTGGCATACCCTAAAGTTAAATTTCCGGTTTGGAAGAAATGTAAAGCAATCTCGCGACAAAATTCATCTTGGGTAAGGTGTGAGGCTTGGAGGATGTCATCTGAAATCAGAATGCTCATAGATTTAGCGCTTAATAATGAACAATTAACAATTAACAATGGTTCTGGGTTTCCGGTGGGGTGGGGGCGGGTTTTGGGAATTGATGGGTTAGTGTCCTAGATTTGGGTATAACCCGCCCCTACAGGGTATTAATTCAAGATCTATTTATTCCATTCTTCCCGGATTTCCTGCTGGAATGCCAGAGGATCAACCCGTTGCGGGAGAAACCCACACAGCTCTAAAGGGTCATCAAAATCGGCACTCATCACCATTGCGCCTCGATTGAGTCCCGGTTTCGGCGCTTTTGTTTCCTTTTCAGATGCAGAACTCTCAGCCGTTGGAGATGCTCCATTCGTCTCGCCATGAGAAGCGCTGGTTTCGGCTTGAATGGAATTGAGGAGAGCTTGGACTAAGTGCCAGCGATTCCTTTCCTTCGGACATGAACGGAAAGCTCCGCTAACGCCTACAGGCAATGCTAGGATGCGATCGCGTAATTCTGATGGTGTCATTTCTTCTGTACGAGATCAATCTTTCTTATGGTAGCGCGATAATGCTACGCATTGCTTTGCGATCGCATTGGTGAGGGCAAAGAAACCGGGTTTCTACACAGATATGGAATAACCAAGCAGAGTTGCAAGAAACCCGGTTTCTGGCTCCACAGGATAATTTTACAGTCAATGTTAAAGTCCCTATTTCCTTTCAGTCAAGCCAAGGTTGATGGACAGAAGGGCGATATACGGGGCGTTTGGGTTGGCGAGGAGTAACGGGAGTAGAGCGAGTCATCTGTTGGACGGTTCGATCTTGAATTTTGGGTTGATGGGCTTCTCCTTGCCAAACCTTCAAGGTTTTATCCGCACTTGCACTGACAATAAATTGACCATTGGCACTCCAAGCAACGCTATTGACGGAATTTTGATGACCGTCTAAGGTGGTTAATAAAGTAGCCGTTTGTACTTGCCAAATTTTGAGGGTGCGATCGTCACTGCTACTGACCAAAAATTGACCATCGGGACTAAAAGCAAGCGATCGCACATAATCCTGATGTCCCTCAAATATCTGCACCGTTTTCCCCGTCTCAAAATCCCACAGTTTCACCAAATTATCCCAACCCCCACTGGCGAGAATCTTTCCATCGGGACTAAAGGCTAAGGCGTTGACAATCTTTAAGCGGGAAGCCAAATCTCCGAGAGTTGCAAACTCAACTTCCCGCCCAACATGCCACAGTTTAATACTATTATCATCACTGCCACTGGCAATAATTTGCCCATCGGGGCTAAAACTCACCGCTCGCACGGAGGCTAAATGACCGGTGAGAGTATAGATCGCTTCTCCGTAGCAAGGATCGGTGGGGTCAAGTTGCCAAACCTTTACGGTGCGGTCTTTACTGGCACTTGCCAACAGCGTTCCTTGAGGATTCCAGGCGATCGCATTAATCGCGTCTCCATAACTTCTCCGATCCCCTACATGACTCTCTCCCAACTGCGCTCCCCATTCCCCTTGTTGCAAATCCCATACATAGATCGCGCGATCGTCTCCCCCACTGGCTAAAAACTGACCATTGGGACTAAACGCCACCGCATTCACGTATAAAGCATGACGGCGGAGGGTTCCCTCATGCTCTCCCGTCACCCCATCCCAGAAGCGGACCGTTTGGTCTTCCGAGCCACTGGCAATTACCCTGGCATTTGGATGTATCGCTACTGCGCCCACCCATTGCGTATGACCACTGAGAGTATGCACGCACTGCCATCGATCCGATGAAGGAATGGAAGGGAACTGAGACGCTAAGGCTGACACGACTGGTTTTATCGTTGCTGTGGGCTGATTAACCCGACAATCCAGAGTCGGCAAACCTTGCAAATCCTTGAGAACCTCTTGGGCAGAATGATAGCGATGATTAATGGCATCGGCGATGAGGCGATCGATAATTGTTGCTAGGGGTTCACTAATTGGATTATCGTCCAAATTCTGCCGCCAAATCCAAGTATCTTCATGAATATCAAATAGCTCAAACGGTGACTTTCCAGTCAGCATATGCAGACAAGTTACCCCTAAACTATACAAATCGCTGGAAAAAACGGCCCGTCCCCGTCCTTGTTCTGGCGCTAAATATTCCGGCGTGCCAATCGTTGTTCCTGTTTTTAACAAAGCTGTTGATGTGGCATATTTCGCCGCACCAAAATCTACCAAAACCAGTTCTCCATTTTCACGCAAAAGGATATTTTCTGGTTTAATATCTCGATGAATGATATGGTGATGATGGATAAAATCTAAAACCGGCAGAAGATTATAGAGTAAATCGCGGATTTGGTTCTCATTAAATCGTCCCGTTTGTTCTAGAACCTGGCTTAAATTTTGCCCATCAATAAATTCTTGTACCAGATATTGCCGAGAATCTTGGGTAAAGTGGGCATAGAGAGCCGGAATTTGGGCATGTTGTCCCAGATCGTCTAGTCGTACTGCCTCTTGCTCAAACAATTGGGTTGCCTTTTGCACATTGTTGGTTCCCTGGGCTTGGGGAAAAAACTGCTTGATGACACAATAGGGTTGGGAAGGTTTATCGAGATCGATCCCCAGAAACGTGCGCCCAAAACCCCCTTGACCAATACATTTGAGCGCTTTATACCGGTCTTTGAGCAACAGGGCACTTCGACAGCTTTGACAAACTGTATTGCTGTCAGAATTTTTAGGTTGCTTGCAGTCCGGGTTGAGGCAATATCTCATAACATAGGTTGGGCGGGGCATATCGATCTATCTTATAGCGCTTTCCGCTTCGCGGACATGAAACGCGCTGGTAATTGGTAATTGGTAATGGGTGAGTTGAAAGTATGTATGATTTAGTGATTAAAGGGGGGCGTTTTCCAGACGGCGATCGCCTGGATCTGGCAATTTCCGGCAGTCATATTGCGGCTATTGCCCCAGAAATCAATGCTCCCAGTCAACAGGAATTATGGGTAAAGGATAAGTTGATCAGTCCTCCGTTTGTGGAGTCCCATATTCATCTCGATTCTGCTCTGACTGCGGGAGATCCGCGCTGGAATGAGAGCGGAACCCTGTTTGAAGGGATTGCCATTTGGGGCGATCGCAAGCAATCCTTAAGTTACGAAGAAGTTCAAGAAAGAGCCTTAAAAGCGCTCAAGCAGCAAGCCGCACAAGGAGTCCTTTGGGTACGCACCCATGCTGATGTGAGCGAACCTAACTTGATTGCCTTAAAAGCCTTATTGGACTTGCGAGAGCAGATAAAAGACTGGCTAACCCTGCAAGTCGTTGCCTTTCCCCAAGATGGCATTTACGGACAACCCCAAAACGAACAGCTTTTAGAAACTGCGCTACAATTGGGTGCAGATGCGGTTGGGGGAATTCCTCATTATGAATTTACCCGTGAAGATGGGGTAAAATCTGTTCATCGCATCTTTGAACTGGCGCAACAGTACCATAAATTAATCGATATTCACTGCGATGAAATTGATGACGATCAAGCCCGATTTTTAGAAGTGGTTGCTGCCTGTGCGATTCGTAGTGGACTCGGTTCCCAAGTAACGGCGAGTCATACAACGGCTTTCGGCTCCTATAATAATGCCTATGCCTTTAAGCTGATGGGGTTGCTGAAACGGGCGAAGATTAACTTTATTGCCAATCCTTTAATTAATATTACCCTGCAAGGACGCACCGATACCTATCCCAAACGGCGCGGCGTTACCCGTGTCAAAGAGTTATGGCAAAATGGCTTAAATGTGTCCCTCGGTCATGATTGTATCCAAGACCCTTGGTATACTCTGGGAACGGGCAATATGTTAGAAGTTGCTCATATGGCGGTTCATGTCTGTCAGATGACGGGGATACCAGAAATGAAGGCTTGCTACGATATGGTGACTACAGGGGGCGCAAAAACTTTAAATGGATCTAATTTATATGGCTTAGAAGTGGGTAAACCGGCGAATATCATTATTCTGGATGCGGATAGTCCCTATGATGCCATTCGCCGACGGGCAACGGTGGAGGTTGTCATTGCTCAAGGGAAAATTCGGGTACGAACGGATGTCCCCCAAGTCCATTGGCAGACTTAAATCGTTTAGAAATATAGCACTTTGTGCTGTTATGAAGTATGCTATTGAATCCCCAAAGCCATATACCACAATCCCATTCCCTATTCCCCATTCCCCATTCCCCATTCCCTATTCCCTAGCGCAAAGTGCTATGTTAACCAGTCTTCAAAATCCTTGGGTGAAGCAATTGCGAAAGTTGCATCAAGCCAAGGGGCGTAAAATCGCCCAATTATGCTTACTAGAAGGAACCCATTTGGTAGAAGCCGCTTGTCAGGTGAATGCGGCTTTAGAGAGTGCCGCCTATACTCCCGAATGGTGGCAAAAAAATGCCCAGCTAGGAGCGCAACTGCAAGAGTGCTGTCAACGGGTGGAGCAAGTGAGTGCTGAGGTGTTAAAGGCGATCGCCACTACGGTCAATCCTGATGGCGTAATTGCTACTCTCCGCCGAGATGCCCCCAAATCCCTATCCCCGCGACTTCATAGACTAGGACTGATCCTAGAAACTCTGCAAGATCCGGGTAATTTAGGCACCATACTTCGCACCAGTGCCGCCGTCGGTTTAGAGGCGATCGCCCTCAGCCAAGATAGTGTCGATTTAGACCATCCTAAAGTCCTACGAGCTTCTGCGGGCGCATGGTTTCAGGTTCCCATGGCAATACAACCGAGTTTACCCGACTTTATCGCCCAATGCCGTCAACAGGAGATGCAAATTATCGCTACAACTGCTAATGCTCCCCAATCTTACTGGGATATTAACTGGACACAACCGACTTGGGTAGTATTGGGCAATGAAGGGGCAGGATTATCGTCAGAATTGCTCGACTTAGCCGATCGCCAGGTGAGTATTCCTATTGCTGAGGGAGTAGAATCGTTGAATGTGGCGATCTCTGCTGCTCTGATTCTCTACGAAAGCCAAAGACAATGGACAGAGAAGGAATAGAAGGACGCGGGGACCTGGAGACGCGCAGAACGCCTATTGCCAACCCCTCATTCCCAGCGGAAAGCGCCATATTTTGATAAAGTCAAGAATAAATCATTGCAGGAAAAGGCGTTAAGGGAGGCTTAGGGGTTGTGGCAAATCACTGGTGGGAAATTCAAATACTCTGCGATCCAGCCTTAGAAGATCTGATTTTCTGGCGTTTAGATCGATTTGGCTGTCAAGGAACCAGCAGCGAAAATAAAGCTAACGCTCGATTAGTGCAAGCCTACTTACCCCAAGAAAAAGCCCAATTGCTTGATTTAGCAGCTTTATCTATTGGTTTTCGCCAAGATGCCCTTACTGTTTCTCTACCCGTTCCTGGCGTTCACTGGCACTTAATTGAGGACGAAGATTGGTCAATTACCTGGAAAAAGCATTGGGAACCGGAATCTATTGGCGATCGCTTCATCATTTGTCCTGCTTGGTTATCTCCTCCCGAAGCCCCAGATAGACACATCTTATACTTAGATCCGGGGATTGCCTTTGGTACAGGAGGTCATGCTACCACCCAACTTTGCTTAGAATCGTTAGAAATGCGCCTAGGTGAACCCGAAAAAAACCAAGACTTAGTTTTAGCTGATATTGGGTGTGGTTCAGGCATTTTATCCATTGGCTCTCTATTGTTGGGCGCGGATCGAGTCTATGCCGTTGATACCCATCCCCTAGCTATTCAAGCGACAATCGGTAATAGCAAACTCAATCATTTAGGAAGCGATCGCCTGATCGCTGCTCAAGGGAGTATCCATGAACTGATCGAAACCCTCCCTACCCCCGTTGATGGCATCCTTTGTAATATCTTGGCTGAAGTCGTGATCGATCTCATTCCCAAATTTGAGGCGATCTCTAAACCCAGCACCTGGGGAGTAATCAGCGGTGTCCTCTTAGATCAAGCCAAACCCGTTGCTGATGCTTTAGAACAACATGGTTGGATGGTGGCAACTCTTTGGCGACGGAAAGAATGGTGTTGTTTCAATATCCGTCGTGAGTTGGAGGATTGAAAAGGAATAGGGAATAGGGAATAGGGAATAGGGAATAGGATTCTATTGCCGTGTCTCCCTATCCCTGTATTTCCTTAAATTTCGGCAACTGCACGTTCAATTAAACGATGGGCTAGGGTCTGAATTCCAGTATGTTCATAATAATTGGTACTCACATCCAGGAATGCAGCCAAATAGTCTAATTTATCATCGCTGAATTCGACAAAGCTTTGGAGACTATTGGCTACATTCGTTGGCGTAATGCCGCGATCGCTGACAAAATCACCCATCCAATTGGAAACCGAACCAAACGATTCACCAATAAAGCCCAACTTACTCTCTTTATCACCGCCAGGGATTGCATCTTCTATCGCCCGGAATCCCTGATTTTGTTCTAAATCACTCGTAGAAAGACCACCAATCCAATCCGCAGCTACACCTAAAAAGTCTGGCCCTAACGGAATTAAACCATCAAAACAAACCAGGGCCGCCATCCGCATTAACGACTCACCACTATAATCCCCTAAAGCACCAACAAAATCCCCAATACTATCCCCAGGAATTCCATTAATTGAGCAAAATCCGAGCAATTCCGCCACGACTTTTAACGATAAATCAATCGTTTGAGCTTTACCCGGTTTGGGAGTCAGGCTAGTTAACAAACCACCCACTAAAGGAATTTTATCACCAACCCTATTCGCTAACGAAGCTGCTCCCAAGGCCCGACCTGCTCCACTGACGGTTTGATAGAGCCAAAGGGCCCGTTGATAGCCTTCAGCTTTATCATTGAAGAGTTCGATCGCGCGATTACCAATCGCTTCGATCATCTCCGGATCTTCCTCTCCGGTAATGGTGCGGATGCTATTCTCAAACCCCACCAAGTTATTCCACTCTCCTGGAACTACAAAATCCAGGGCACGTAACGACTTAATGGTAATATTATCTGTGGGCAGTTCATCAACTAATTCAAAGATCGGTTTACTCATGGTTCTTGCCTCAATTACTCCTGAATTTTGAAACCGTTTACTGATTAATTATTACTCGCAACACTTTCTCCTTTTATCCGATACATTTTCATCCCCCTCAATCCTTCTTTTTCAGGTGGGTCTAGGGGGATCTTTTCCTACTCTACCTTATTCCATTTCCAGCGATCTTATCTTTCTCCACTGCTTGACTCCTTAAACCGTTCCCCAACCTGGAGGAGGAAGCGCCACTTGATCGTCAATCTTAGAATGGGAAACAGCAGACATAGAAGCAGATAGCCACAGAAACATTTCCACGAAATTGAGTCCTTTTAATTTTACGGGAGTCCGCACCACAATCTCGCTTAACTGGGCTAAATCAGCATTTTCCACACCCACGGCAAAAAAGGCTACTTGTTTATTATTTTCTGCTTGTTGGATGCGTTGAGCGGCTTTTTGCACCACTTCTTCTGGTTCCCCTTGGGGTGCGCCATCAGTAATTAAAAATACCCAAGGACGATAATAGGCAATTCCATTGGCGCGATATTCAGCTTTTCGGGCTTCAATTAAATCCAAGCCTGTATTAATTGCACCTCCCATATAAGTCATTCCTTGGGATTTGAGTTTGGGGGTTTCAAATTGATCGGCAGTTACAAAGTCCAGTTCTACCTTGATTTCATTATTAAAACTGATAATGGCCACTTCCACCCGACGAGCAGCTAAGGTATCTTTATTCAGGTCAGTGCGAAAGGTTTCTAAGCCCTCGTGTAAAGCATCAAGGCTCTCTCCTTGCATGGAACCAGAGGTATCAAGCAAGAGGACACAGGGACAACGGGGTTCTGGGTTCTCCGCAAATTCGACGGCTTCATCAAGTCTTAAGGATTCAGGCATGGCGATCGACTAATCTCTACTCCGGTTCTATGCTAATCAAAAGTATATAGCGCTTTGCGCGGGTAATGGGTAATGGGAGAATAGCGAACCGGCCCCTTATCTCTGACAATTGTTCATTATTCATTGTTCATGCCTCTGTTGAAAGGTGTTCTCAGGACTCTAGGCAATTACCCGGTTAATGTTACTCTTCTATCTGGGAAAAGATTCTTATGCTATTGAGAGTTCCAGTGTAGTAGAGGTGATTCCTAGAGTGCCCTTGAGGAAGATTAATCATGTGCCAGATTATGTAGCGAGATTATTTAATTCCCGAGGCAACATTGCAGCAGCGATCGATTAGGAAATCTTCAGAAGGTACAATCGGCTGATTATTGTTTCGGATCGCGATCGCAAAGAAGACCGGATTCAAGGTTTAGAAGAGGGGTAATTGTCCTATTTCCCATTCCCTATTCCCCATTGCTGACGGCGCTATTGTAAGATCAAACCAATTTTTAATTTTTCATTGAACCATGCGAGTCCTGTGCTTGAGTAATGGCCATGGGGAAGATGCGATCGCCACTCGCATCTTACGCCAATTGAGAGCCACCCCCAATCCCCCAGAATTATCAGCTTTGTCCTTGGTGGGAGAAGGTCAAGCCTATCGGCACATGGATATTCCTCTGATTGGCCCAGTCAAAGCGATGCCCTCTGGTGGATTTGTATATATGGAGAGTCACCAGTTAGCCAAAGATGTCAAAGCGGGAATGCTGCAACTCATTTGGCAACAGTATCAAGCTATTCGCTCCTGGGCAAAAGATGGCGGCGCAGTCTTAGCTGTTGGAGATATTATACCCCTACTGTTAGCTTGGCTCAGTGGTTTACCTTATGGATTTGTAGCGACAGCCAAGTCAGAATACTGGATTCGGGATGAAAATGGGCCCTTAACCGCCAGTTTCGCCCAGGGTTGGTCCGGTTCGGTGTATTTGCCTTGGGAGCGCTGGTTAATGGCACGGCGGCGCTGTAAGGGAGTGTTTCCCAGGGATCGGTTAACGGCTCAAACCCTGCAACAATGGCAGCAGTTACCGGTGTTTGATTGTGGGAATCCAATGATGGATGATTTATTACCAGTGGAGCAGGAACCCGAAGAAGAGGAAAAAGAGAAACCCTTGGCATTAGTTTTACTCCCCGGTTCCCGCGCTCCAGAAGCCTATGAGAATTGGCAGGTGCTATTAACTGCAGTGGGGCAAGTTATGGGCGAACCGAAACCATTTCCAGGATTGCATCGACCGATAAGGGTGTTTGCGGCGATCGCTCCCGGAATAGGTTTAGAAACCTTTGGCCAAATCCTGGAATCCTTTGGATGGCGGCGCAAAGCCCCCCCCGAAGGCATGGCTCTGCCTTCTCCAGAAACACTCTGCTATACCCTCAGTAATGGCACATTGTTCTTAACTGAAAACGCCTATAATTGTTGTCTACAACAAGCCCATTTTGCCCTGGCCATGGCCGGAACTGCCACTGAACAATTTGTCGGTCTCGGTAAACCGGCCCTGACTTTCCCCGGAAAAGGCCCTCAATTTACCTCCCAGTTTGCCCAAGTGCAAGCCCAACTTCTCGGCCCATCCGTGATACCAGTCAAAAGCCCTCAAGCCGTAGCCCAAACCCTCCAAGACCTTTTACACGATCCCGATCTCCTACAATTGATCTATGCCAATGGCAGACGGCGGATGGGCGAACCTGGTGCTTCCCAAAGAATTGCGACTGGTTTCTTAGAAAAAATTTCTGCCCAGAGTGGTTAATTACCTAGACCTGTGCTATACTGGGCTATAGTCTGAATTTATGGCGAGCGTAGCCAAGTGGTTAAGGCAGCGGATTGTGGTTCCGCCATTCGCGGGTTCAACTCCCGTCGTTCGCCCTCTTCAAAAGCTTTTAACACCGAGAGTTTTATCCACAAATGGCGGAACCAAAGCTCGCTGCTACACCTATTTTGCACCTAAACCCACCATAACACCTCCAAAAATAAGGTGCAAGAAATAGGTTGAATGAGTTAGATAGTAATTAGAGTTTT
>DDLS01000192.1:7432-7809 GCA_002340255.1 Cyanobacteria bacterium UBA2566 | reverse complement strand
GTCTCTGGAGCTACCTCCACCCCCCGTTTTGCAACTCCCTCCCATTTCTTCTAATTCTCCTTATCGAGAGCCTTTAGTTATACCCACCTTACCCCCACCGCCCCCTGCCAATCCTCCCGTTTACGATGATGCAAATCCCTTGCCCATACTGCCTCCAAGCAATCTTGATTTAGAGATTAATCGGTTAGCTGATAATCCAGAAGAGGACATTGAAACGCCGCTTCCCCCCGAACCTCTAGAACCGATAGAAGAAGAACAGCCTGAAGAGACAGAACCGGGTGTATTACCCAGTAGAATACCAGAAGCGGCGATCGCCGATTTGCGTCGCCGACAAGAAAAATATCGCCAACAAGAACCCGAATCAGAGGACACCCCAG
>DDLS01000192.1:0-7349 GCA_002340255.1 Cyanobacteria bacterium UBA2566 | reverse complement strand
CCCGAATCAGAGGACACCCCAGAACCTCAATCTTCTCCAGTGGCTGCACTTCCTCCAGAAGAGGAAATTCCCGAATCAGAGGACACCCCAGAACCTCAATCTTCTCCAGTTACTGCACTTCCTCCAGAAGAGGAAATCCCCGAACCAGAGGACACCCCAGAGCCTGACGATCCCCTGTTAGCAGAAATCCAAGCCTTGCGGGAGGCGATCGTCTATGATCCAGAAGGAACCAGTCAAGAAGAAGCCACTGCTACCCTAGAATCCTGGATTAGCAACCTTCCCAACCGGTATAAAAATAATAGAAACAGTTCCCTGTGGCAGCAACAAGAAATTGAAGTCCCCCTACCCGTTCTCGCCTGTCGCAACCAACTGCAAGGACGAGCCACCATCGGTGTTGTCGTCGATCCTGAAGGGGAAATTATACAAGAAGCCCAGCTCATTCAAAGTACAGGATATGGCATTTTGAATGAAGCTGCATTAGAAGCCGTACGAGCCAAAGTTTTTGAGCTAACCGACGATCCTCAACTGTACCTACTCAAAATCACGTTTGAACCTCTAGACACTTGTGGTTAATGTCGCCCCATGATCCACTTGGAACAACTCAAGATTTTTCCTGAGCTGTGAGAGGAATTTGTTCGACGTAATTCTCACCAGGATTGAAGCGATCATATCTCGATGAACTGTTTTTTCTTTAGTGTAAAGCATGTTTTTGCATCGCTTATGTTCCTGTTTCAGGTAAGCTAAACAATCAGCATACACTCCCTTATTCACCAGTAGACATAAAATTTCGCGGTATTCATTTTCCTCAATCCCTTTATATCTTAATTCTTCCAGTCGATTACATTCTTGATCATTGGATCTTTGAGTCATCAAATAGACCGCTAGTGTTAACTTTCCATTAATAAAATCAGAAAATTGATCTTGATAGGGTTTTTCCAATTTTGAGAGGCGCTGTACAGGAAGAGCAAAATCACCAAAATCATTGGCTGCCTGAGTGGCAGATCCATAAATAGCTCCCATTTCATAGAGTAAATTATCGGGTTCTCCTGCAACGATCGATCCGGCTAAAAAACAACTGCCATAGAATACACCAGAGAGCAATCTACATCGTTTCTGATAGGCATCTAGAAATTCATTATACTCTGGATATTCTCCTATTCTAGATACTTTTAGTTCCTGAATATCCATCCTCTGACCCAAATAAATTTGGTGGTTGATTTTGCTCAACAGTGGTATGAGCGCTGTCATACCGTAATCCTCTAGAATCTGTTGGGCAATCTCTCTGAGTTGAAATCCAGCAATCACCAAGTTTCGTTTACTCTCACTCGTTTCATAACCATGCTTCTCATCAAGAAACCAATTGATAACATAAGTTGAACAGTTGAGAATCTCAAAACTAGCACAAACAGGAGTAAGTTCTTTCCAGTTTTTCCCGCCATTAATCTCATAACCCGTTCGGATTTGTAGATCTCGTAACCGTGGATGACCATACCGCTTCATTGGAAGTTGTTTCACTTCCTCATTCAAATGGTCTGTATAATGCTTAATGATCGCATCCGTCTCCTGAGAGATCTCAGTCATCATTTCAAAATACTTACTCATTAACAACTCCTTTTTTCATAGACGTGGTATTCACTTTCATGATTGGATATAGAGATAAGTCCCACCGCTTCCAGCATCTTTTCCACAGATTCTAAATCCACTAATCGCATTTTTACCTGCTGTTGTCCAACAAGCTCCTTTTGATGATAGCAGTGATAGTCTAAGATCAGATATTGCTCATCATCAACCCTTTTTTGGGCGATCTTTCTCTCGAATACAATATTATCATCCAGTTGTTCCTGCTTGGTATGATTGGAATTGGATGAAATAATAATTAAACGTCCTCCATCACATAAGTGTGCTGCAACCCGTTCAAAACTTCGCTCAAGGGTAGCCCAATCTAAAATGTGGCTTGCCAGTAGAACACGATCTCCATCATTGACAAATGCCCAGGCTCCACCACGGGAATAGGCAATATCGAAGAGTTTGTCAACAGACAAATTACTGATATCTTCACAATAAAGCTCAACTTGACTCCCTAAACATTCTTCTGCTTGTTGAAGTAGTGAGGCACTTGTATCTACTCCAACTATCCGCAGGTTAGGTCGCAAATGAAGGATTTGCTCGACCAGCAACCCAGTTCCAATTCCCACATCCAAGATAGTTTGCCCATCACCGAAAAGGTCAATGAGATCGGTGGCAATTGCTTGATAATCTCGATTCCGCTGAACAAAGGCATTATAGAAATCAGACATGCCTTGATATAGGTCAGTTACCGTCATAAAGTTTTTAGCTATTCTTGAAGGATTGACTCACAGATTTAGTAAACCATTTAAATATCGATCCCTCAACCTCTGATTGATGAACTCTCTAAAGCTCTCCACCCTAATCCTTGTCTTCCTTAGCTTATTAACAGGAACTCATCCTACCCCCTCTGTTGAGCGCCAATCATCAGTTGCTTTCTCTCAAACTTCCACGTTTGAAGACAGAAGTTTAGCCCTGCGACAACAGATTGCCTCCCAAGATTTAGAAGACCTAGAAATTTGGTGGCAAAAGCGGAATATAGGTGACCCCCATAAATACCTTCTGCCGGTCATCCTTGCCCGTCTGTCGCTTCCTACAGAATATAATGCCGAAACGACCTGGCAAGCCCTCCAACGGCTCAATGAAGCAAAAAATGACCTCTATCACTTCCGCAGTATTTTTGACATTCGTATCTGGTTTGAGTTTGGCGCAAATTTACCGCTAGCTTTAGCAGCAGACTATCGCAGCCAACTCGAAGCCAAGCGGGTAGAACAATGGAATGAGTCGGGAACCGAGAACCATATGTTTATGCAGCGAGTGTCCGGTTTAGCCTTGATGGATGGTAGCGGTTGGCCGGTGGCTTATCCAGCGACTGAGGCAACCAATGAGGCGTGGTTGCGATCGGAAATTAATAAGTTTCTCACCATTGGCCAAGGGGAATTTCACTCGTCTACCTATTATGGCTATTCGATCGCCGGATTACTCAATCTCTACGATTTTGCCCAAACCCCAGAACGCAAAGCCTTAGCGAAAGCTGCCCTAGATTGGTTGGCTACCAACATGGCTCTTCGCTTAAGTTGGGGAACCGCAGGCGGCGCAGAAAGTCGCGGATTTGACCGAGGAACCTGGGATGAGAGTGGACTGTCCACCGTTGCCTGGGTTTGGTGGGGAGATGAACCAGAAACTTCTCACAGAATGCGCTCTAGTGCTTCGAGAGTGGGACTTCCGGCTGCCTTGAGTACCTATCGCCCTCCCAAACATTTAAAGGACATTGCCCAGAAAAATATTACTCTTCCCTTGGAACTGCAAGCCAGCCATCCGGTTTACTATTCCTATCACCAAGATAATCAATTTTGGGAAACCTTCTATATCACGCCAGATTACAGTCTGGGCACACTCATTAATCCTGGGCGTTCCTACCAAGTCAAGGGTACAATCAATGCCCAGTATGCTACTTATAAGTTAGTGGTTCGAGATCCCCAAGGCGAAAACAATGCGGTCATTTCCTTAGCCGGAACTTATCATACGCCTATGGCAACGGGTAGCTCTCCTGGCGATCAATATTTACAACATCAAGGAACCGTTCTCTACCAATTGCGCCTGTCTCCGGAAGATCTCGCTGCTGGAGTGCCTCCCTTGTCCCATCTCGTTTTACCCTCCCGCTATGGCCAACCCCAACGATATCAAGACTGGTATATTTGGCAAATCGAAAACACTTGGCTCTGCGCTCGTCCGTGGGGAGAGGAGATCGAATGGCGCTCTTCAGTCTCAAACCAGGGTAAACAGGTAGACTATCAAGTGCTAGCTGCTCATGGCCCGAATACGGCTTGGATTACGGAAATTGTCTCGACTGGCGATTATTCCAATTTCAGCGAACTGACGCAAGCTCTGAGCCAAACACAACCCCAGTTCAGTAAAATGCGTTTAAGGTACCAAAGTTTACCCAAACCCAGTGAAAAGTCTTCAGACTCTATCCAATTATCCCTCGCCTATATCCCTAAAAGGGGTAAAGGATTAGGAAGAATTAATGGTAAAATCAAAACTCTAGATAACTGGCCAGTCCTAGATTCCCCATTGATCCAACAACCGCTTAATCAAGGACGTTTAGAGTATAGTGGAGGCGATCGCCTCTGGCAACTACATAGCACACCCACTGGACCCGAATGGCGACCTTGAGGCAAGGTATGCGGCAACACAGGGACACCAAGCAATAACCGATTGCCTAATTCCCATTCCCTATTCCTGACAATCATAGGTTAGGATATAAGGTACTTAAGCTTATCCTGAACTAAGGTAAGCGCCCTGTGTTTGCCCTTCAACTTGTTAACCTTGCCGGATTTCATAAGTGATATGACTAATGAAAATGATCTGATCAAACGTCTTAGCCCCAGTGCAATGGATCAGATCCTGTTATATCTAGCCTTTATTGCCATGAGAAATAGTGGCCATCGCCATGGGGCTTTCTTAGACGCTGCCGCTACTGCTGCTAAATGCGCGATTTATACGACTTACATGGAGCAGGGGCAAAACTTGCGAATGACGGGGCATCTGCACCACATCGAACCCAAACGAGTTAAAGTCATTGTTGAAGAAGTTCGGCAAGCGCTCACAGAAGGAAAACTGCTGAAAATGTTGGGGTCTACCGAACCCCGCTATCTGATCCAATTTCCCTATGTCTGGATGGAAAAATATCATTGGCAACCGGGAAAGTCTCGCGTTTTGGGAAATAATTTAGTTTCGGAAGAAAAACAAGATATTGAATCTAAACTTCCCCCCCATCTACCCGATGCCCAAGTGATTCCCTCATTCCAGTTTATGGATCTGATTGAATATTTGCATACGCGATCGCAACAAGACTCCAATCTTCCTACTGACCGGCAACTTCCCCTCAGCGAAGCTCTTGCCGAACATATTAAGCGTCGTCTGATCTATTCTGGGACAGTTACCCGCATTGATGTCCCTTGGGGAATGCCCTACTACGCTCTCACTCGCTCCACCTATACTCCTGTCGATCAGGAAGAGAGAAAATATGTCTTAGTCGAAGATACAGCCCGCTATTTTCAACTGATGCAAGAATGGGCAGAAAGTCCCTCAGAACAGAAGCCCCACGTCATGCGTATCCTAGAGGAAATGGATATCCCCCCAGAACGCTATGAACAAGCCATGGAAGAACTCGATGAAGTCATTCGTGCGTGGGCAGACCGCTACCATGAAGATGGGGGCAAGCCAATGGTTCTTCAGATGGTGTTTGGTCCCTTGGAGTCGTAGGCAGAGACTCCAGAAAGTTCGGACACAGCGCTCTAGTGGTTTTGGAACTCAAAGGCAATTGCCCAAGTCAGGAGAATAGCGTCTAAAAACTGGCACAGAATTGCAATTCCACCTAAGATTTAGGTAGGAATTGCTATGTAAATCGATAAATGTTGAGGTAAAGAAGATTGATTAAGTCATTGGTTCAATGGGGAAGTCGCTTGAGTTTAATGGGGACTCTACTATTGAGTCCTGTCGTTGGTCTGAGCTTGATGCCCTCAGCCGCTATTGCGATTCCGGAAGCACAAATAGAACGAAAATTACAGGGTATTCCGGTTTATGCAATTAGTGATGAAGAAGGGGTTTTACTTACAGTTTCCGTTCCTCGCGATCGAGAAAAACCGGATGAGGGTCGGATTTCTTTAACTCGTGTTTTTATTAGTCAAACGGATGCTCAAAGTTTTTTAGCTCAGGTACGCGAAAGTAATCCTGATATTCCTCAAGGCATGAGTGCGCGGGCAATTCCGTTGAGTGAAGTATATAAGTTACATCAAGAATATAAGGATGCGGAAGAACCGTTAGTGTTTCAGTTTCAGCCTAAAGATGAACAGGTCAATCAAGCTCGAACTGTGTTGCAGCAACAAGGAGATCCGGAGTTAGCGAATGCGTTTCAGGGTGTTCCTCTCTTTATGGCTAAAGCCGGGGAAGATCGGGGGTATTTGACGATTCAAAATGGCGATCGCCAAGCGGTTTTGGCCTTTTTTGACCATGGAGATTTAGAACAAGCTCTGGAAGAGTATAAAAAGCAGAATAGCGATGCTAATTCCCAAATTGTGGTTCAAGTGACTACTTTAGAACGGTTGATGGATTTGTTGATTACTGAAGACGATCCGTTTTTGCAAAAAGTGGAGTTGATTCCGACACCAGAATCTCGCAGTTTTCTGCAACAGGAAATAGAACGTCGGCAGTCGGGAAATTAATAAGGTACACCCTGATTTATGGTTTCGGGATTAGAGTTGGCTGCCTGGCGAAAACAGGCACAGGAAGAGGCGATCGCGGCGAATATTCCTCCGTCTGAGGTGGATGGGTTGCTGCGATCGCTCTCTCGTCTCGATACCCTCAGTTTACGCCTAGAGTCCTTTAAGTCTCATCCCGATATTCCTTTATCTCGTCCCTGGTTAGACATTCAGCAACTCTGGAAAGAGCGAATTGAGACTAGGGTTCCCCTCCAGTATTTGATCGGGGAATTAACTTGGCGAGATTTGGAGCTACACGTGGCTCCTGGGGTATTAATTCCCCGTCCAGAAACCGAGCTGTTCATTGATTTAGTCCTGGCTTCTGATGTGGGGCAAATGGGCGGGGATTGGGCAGATTTAGGCACGGGAAGTGGGGCGATCGCGATCGGTTTAGCCCAAGCTTTACCTCAGATTACCGTTCATGCGGTCGATCGAAGCCCAGAAGCATTGGCGATCTCCCGCGCCAATGCTGCCCAATATCGCTTTAACTCTCAAATCCAGTTTTACCAGGGCTACTGGTTTACTCCCCTTCACCCTCTCAAAGGCCAATTGGTGGGCATGGTTGCTAACCCCCCCTATATTCCAACAGGCTTAATTAACCAATTACAACCCGAAGTTGCCGATCATGAACCCCATCTTGCCCTTGATGGTGGATCGGACGGCTTAGACTGTATCCGCACCCTGATTAGTGCTGCTCCCGACTATTTGCGCTCTGGAGGGTTATGGATCGTGGAAATGATGGCAGGACAAGCTAAACAAATAGAACAATTACTGGTTGAGAATGGTAATTATCGTCAAATTGAGATCCACAAAGACTTAGCTGGAATTGAACGCTTTGCCTTAGCTTCTCGGCGATAGTTGTATACTAATAACATAGGGGCAAACGTCCCTTCACCCCTAGATTCGTCTTCATTTCATGCGGATGGCGAGACTCGAACTCAACGTTCATATCCCTCTTCTGTCACTCTCCGAGTTCAATGAATAGGAAATCTGCCAATTATCCGGAAGGATAAAAGGATT